>RFKI01000177.1 GCA_003694355.1 Bdellovibrio sp. | reverse complement strand
TGTTAAAGGTCTGTTCTGGTGGATTCCAAAAATTATAAGAAACGTTATAATGAGCTTAGGGCATACGCAGAGGATTTAACCAAACACCTTAATGAAATTCTGCATGGACATATTCATATTAAATCTTTGCATATAGATTATGACTTTCCTCAAGAAGTGGTCTCCTATCATCATTGGCGAAATCGAATTTATATTTTTATAGCAGCTTCCCTGATCGGTGTTTTTGCTGTTCTTTTTGCTCGCAGCAGTGATGGTTCTTATCATATTTTTAGAAAACTTTATGAGTACAATCAGTTTGCACCTCTTATTGTAACTCCTTTGGGTTTAGTCATAGTCCGTTGGTTAACCACTCATGTTTTTAAAGGGGCTGAGGGGAGTGGAATTCCTCAAGTGATTGCTTCTATGGGACAACGCCTTCTTTCACCAAAGTTGCTTAGTTTCTCTTCAGGATTGGGGAAACTCATTGGAACCAATTTGGCTCTTTTATCAGGAGCCAGTGTAGGACGGGAAGGGCCGACTGTTCAATTGTCGGCGGTTATTATTCGTTATTTTTCATTCCTTTTGAGGGCTCCTGTTATTTATACTGAACGTTCTTTGATTTTAGCTGGTGGAGCGGCTGGGATTTCTGCAGCTTTTAACACGCCTATAGCAGGGGTTGTTTTTGCGATTGAAGAACTTGGAAAGTCTTTTTATGAGCAAGAAACCTCTGTTTTATTAATGGCCATTGTGGTGGCCGGTCTTGCGGCTTTATCTTTAAGTGGGCCTTATTTTTATTTTGGTCTTAATAATGATTCTATCACTGGATGGGCTCAGCTTTATGCGATTCCTATTGGCATTTTATCGGGCCTTTATGGTGGGGCTTTTTGTTGGTTATTATTAAAAGGCGTTCAGTATATGAAGGCACTCCCTGCAAAAAAAGCCTATGGGATGACCTTCTTGTTTGGACTTATTATTGCAGGAATTGGTATTATCACTCATGGAGCAACCTTTGGGTCTGGTTATGAATCAGCAAAAGCTTTATTGAATGGGGAAGCTCTTCCTCAAGGTTTTCATTTTCTAGGTGATGGCTTGTATTCTTTATTTAAGTTTATATCTACACTACTTTCTTATTTAACGGGCACACCGGGAGGAATTTTTTCTCCCACTTTATCTATAGGAGCAGGGGTGGGGCACTGGTTTGTCACTTTTTTTCATTTACCTCATTCTTCAGCCTTTATTTTATGTGGAATGGTGGCCTTCTTTTCTGGAGTGATCCGTTCCCCCATTACAGCTGTTATTATTGTTTCTGAAATGACAGGCAATCATACCATTCTTTTATCTCTTCTTTTATCTTCTCTTGTGGCCTATGCCAGTTCTAAGCTCATTGCTCCCAAGTCCCTCTACCACGCTTTAGCAGAGGGGTACCTTTCAGAAAAAAAAACAGAACATGAGGTTTAAGGGCCTTATACAGATCCCATAGAAATATTTGAGTTTTTCAAAAGTGGATCAAAGGTCGTTGCAAGGCCCTGTAAAAAATAATAAAGCCTATAACCCTTTTGGTCGTTCAAAAAGATAAGTTATTTAAGGTGATGCGATCTAATATTACAAGACCTTTCAGAAAGTTCCTTTCTTGTTGAAAAGATGTTGTGGCTTCATTGTTAAAGGTGAAGCTTTTTCCAAAATGTTCACGTCATTTCAATACAGTCGTCGAGCCATTGGGAAAAAATAAGAGGCGCTCTTTAAAGTTCCGCGCCTTAAGTCCATGTCCATGTAATATTTAAACAAGTAGAGGTTGACTCACTTTGAGTCACTTAAAATGTTATCAAAATGACTCTATTCGTTTAAAGTTTTTTCAGAAAAATCCGAAAAACTTTAAAGTGATATCTATATAAAAGGGAACGTTATTTCATGGTGAAATTTTTTTTAACAAGTATTTTGTATTTTTCAAAAAGAAGGAGACAGCATTTTATTGTGCAATCATCCATGAAACTCCTAAAGACGCTTGTTACCTTAAGCACTTTGTATGCCTTGGCGGGCTGTGTTGCCAAGGTGAACGATCAAGCTGAAAACAAAGTTCCAGCAACCATTGTTTTTTCTCAAGATGGCACTCTTAACGGCCTTGTGACCAAGTTTAACTTTGGAAAGGTGGCTTTAGGAGGAAGTGCTGAGTTCACCATTGATTTATTCAATACAGGCGATATTGATGCTAAAGAGATCTCTTCTTCAGCTATTCCTTCCCCCTTTAGTTACAAGGGTGGCAGTTATCCAGGAACAGGAGGGAATTGTAAAGACACTTTGGTGGCTAAAGGCACTTGTGAAATCGTCCTGGTTTATACCCCGGGGGCTCTTGTTGTTAATACAGAAAGTTTTACTCTGAGTTATAAGAGTTTAGAAGATATTCGTTCTTCTACCCTTTACTTGGAGGGAACAGGAGCTACAGCAGCTCAACTAACTATTTCAGAGGCCCCTCTTTATGACTATGGAAATAGAGCTGTTGGAGGAGTTCATGATCATATTTTTACAGTGACAAACTCTGGGGGGCAACAGCTACAAACATCCTTGAAGGTGGACTTTCACTACCATTCCGTTTTAAAGATGGAACTTATCCTGGTACGGGAGGGACTTGTCCGGCAGATGGAACCATTCCTGGAAATACAGGTTGTACCATTGTCATTTCTTTTGAGCCAACAGTCCTTGGGTTTTACTCAGACACCATTGAGCTCAACTATTTTGATGGAGTAACGGCTCAGCTGGCGACACGAGATATTCAGGGAACTGGTTTAATCCCAGCGCAGTTAGAGATTTCAGATGCTCCTCTTTATGATTACGGTACACAGCTGACAGGTTCTAGCACCACCTATATTTTTACCGTTACCAATACGGGTGGTACAGATGCCACGAGTATGGCGGGAGGAGGCTTGGCCTCACCTTTTAAGTTTACAGGAGCAGGTGGATACCCTGGAGTGAACGGGAATTGTGGGGCCACTCTAGCTCCTTCAGCCAGTTGTACGATTGAAGTGGCATTTGAACCAACACTTGTTGGCTTACAAACAGATACCATTGAAATTTATTATAACAATGGTTCCACAACAGACCAGGCCAATCGGGATATTCAGGGAACGGGTGCTACCCCTGCCACATTAACCTTTACCCCGGCTTCCACTTATGATTATGGAGTGCAAGCCATAGGGTCTAGCACTCAATTTACCTTCACTGTTACAAATACAGGAAGTATTTCTGCCACAAGCATTACGGACACTGGCTTGAGTTCTGCGAACTTTCAATATGCAGGAGGGACTTATCCTGGAGGAGGCACTTGCGGTACCACACTGGCAGGAAGTGGGGCTTCCTGTACAATTATAGTGGAATATAACCCCACAACGGTAGGCCCCCATAATGATACCATTTCCTTTAGCTATTTTAATGGGGTATCCACGGTGAGTACTTCTCTTCCTGTAACGGGAACAGGAGCAAATCCTGCAAATATTATTATCACGAGTGGAGAGCCAGATCCCTATGACTTTCAGGCCGATTTTGGAATTTTAGCTTTTGGAGCTACGGCCACTCATCAGCTAACCATTCAAAATATTGGAGGGGTGCCGGCGACAGCTTTTACTCTTTCAGGTCTTTCAGCTCCATATAATATTTCCGCGACAACTTGTGGGGATCCATTAAATGCAGGGGCCAGCTGTACGATTGATATCACATATGCGCCAACCTCTACAGGTCCTCATACAGATACCTTACAAATTAATTATAACAATGGGGTTTCCGCTCAAGTTTTTACTGAAGGTGTAGCAGGAAATGCCGCGGCTCCAGCTCAGTTAACGATTTCTGAAGTTGAACCCTATGACTTTGGAACTGTTCCCTTGGGAGCGATTGTGCCTCATGTTTTTACAATTCAAAACACAGGAGGAGTGGCCGCTACATCCTTAAGTGGAGCTGGATTAACTTCTTCTGACTTTCGTTATGAAAGTACAGGTAGCTATCCTGGAAGTACAGGAACTTGTTCAGGATCTTTACCTGCAGGCTCTTCTTGTACAGTGGTTGTAGAGTTCCTGCCACAATCGACAGGAACCAAAAGTGATACTCTAACTATCAATTATGATGACGGTGTTGGAGCGACCAGTGTTTCAAGAGGCCTAACAGGAACAGGGGCGAATCCTGCTTTATTGAGTCTTTCTGATGGCCCTTCTTATGATTATGGAAGCATTGCAAGAAATGGTTACTTGGATCATATTTTTACAGTCTCTAACTTAGGGGGTGTGGATGCCACTTCTATATCTCCTGTTGCGTTTAGCTCTACAGAATTTGATTTTGCAGGAGGCAGTTATCCTGGATTAGGAGGGAATTGTGGTTCAACTCTAGCCGCTGGTGCTTCCTGTGATATTGTGGTTCGCTTTTCTTCTTCTACCAATGGCGTTTTCAGTGACACTCTCCAAATAAACTATAACGATGGTGTGAGTGCACAAAGCGCATCTCGTCCCATAGGAGGAGTAGTTACAGACCCAGCACTTCTGACCTACACTCCGAATCCTCAGGATTATGGCACAGTGGCCAGAGGCTCTACAAGTGTGGCCACCATCCAGGTGGACAATACAGGTGGAGTGAGTGCCA
>RFKI01000176.1 GCA_003694355.1 Bdellovibrio sp. | reverse complement strand
CTGGAAAACTTATTATTCAAACAGAAAAATTTACTCTAAATCATCAAACTTGGTTTCGTTTCACTTTTAGAGATGATGGAAAAGGCATTGACCCCAATCTGATTCGACAAAAGTTTAACATAGACAAAAGTATGGATCCTCATGAAGTAATCCAATTGGTCTTTAAAGATGGATTTTCTTCTAAAGACACTGTTTCTGAGTTTTCTGGAAGAGGAGTCGGTATGAGTGCCATTTATAAAGAAGCCCAAAAACTGGGCGGAAAAGCAGAAATTTTTTCAGAAATTGATAAGGGCACCACTTTAGTCATCGAGGTTCCTGAACAAAAAGAACTTTTCTCGAGCTCTTTCCAGAAAGCTTTAGCAAGCTAATTTTCTTTTCATAAAAAATAATCTTTGTTAAAATTTCAAAAAAAGAGGAGGTCACCTTGTTTGATCAACACACTCAAATTCTTGTTGTAGATGACTCCCCTAATATCCGCCATATCATCTGTGAAACTCTCAAAAAAATGGGGTTCAAAAATATTGATCAAGCTCCTGATGCAAATACTGGCCTATCCAAACTAGTTTCTAGAAACAAAAGTTCTTCTCCCATTCAACTTGTACTATCTGATCTAAATATGCCTGGGCCCAGTGGTCTTGATTTTTTAAAAAAAATAAGAAAAATGGAGGAATTTAAAAATCTCCCCTTTATTCTCATCACCACAGAAAGTGAAAAGGCTGCCGTGATTGATGCCGCTATGAGTGGTGTTAGCGCTTATGTTGTAAAGCCTTTTAATTTTGAAACATTAAAAAATCGCATCCTTGAAGCATGGAAAAAACATTACGGAGTTGATTCTTAAAGATTTTTTAATTTTCCCTTATACTCTCTAAGTTTCCGAATATTCTGGTGTAAAATAGCCTCTAAAACCATAAGTTCATGGGGTGTGGGAATATTTTCCAAAAGAAGTCTTCGTACGGTTAAATAAGCACTGGATCGACGAGCAGACAAATCAAATCCAATCTCTTCAAGCCATTCTTTTATAGACTCATCTGGAAAAGATAAAGGTTTTAGGGGCTTTTCTTTACCTGACCTTTCTTTCAAAAAACTCCAGGAAGAACGGACTAAAAATAAACATAAAAGCACGGCTTGAGACAGGTTATAACTGGAAAATTTTCCATAAACAGGCAAAGAACAACAGAAATTGCAAAAAGAAAGATCGTCTGATGATAGACCATGGTCCTCAGGACCAAAAATAAAATAAAAATGTGAACGAATAGTGTTTTTACTCTCTATTATGCGACCTGCTTCCTCTAAGGATAAAGCTTTTCTCCTTTTGCCCTTTCTGGCAGAAAGAGCCACACGAACTCCCTCTCCTTCTGATTGATAGAAATCTTCCCAGCTTTGATATACCACATGATTTTTAAGCTGTTCCTGAGCTCCAGCCGCAGCCTTGCGACTTTCTTCATTAAGAACTTCACATTGAGGGTCAATTAGAATCAGTCGCTGAGCCCCCATATTGGCCATAGCCCTCGCTGTTCGCCCAATATTTCCAGAGTATTTTGTTCTCACAAGTACCACATGTATCTGCATTTTATAATTTCTGATTTGCTATAAGAAGACCATCTTCCAAGTACTTTTTGGATTCTTTGGAAAAGGGTAAAGTTTTTAGCTTTTTCTCAAACGCTTGTCTTTGGGACTCTTCTATATCTAATTCATAAGCTAGTTCTACCAATTCCAAGCCAGGAAGCCACAAATGAGAAAAGTCTTGAAAATATTCTTCTGTAAGAGAACTCCAATGAGATTTTTTCTTCTCTGAACGCAATTGTCTCACCTTTTTATAAAAGGCATCATCTTTCTTTTTTTCTGCAGTCAGCTCTTTTATGGGTGCAAGAACTGGCTTGAATTCATTCTCTTCCTTATAAGCTTCTCGATCGGCTGGCCCACCAAAAACAGAAACAACCTTTTCTCCCAAACCTAAATCAAAGGGTCCCCAACTGGGATCATAGATTAACTCGTCACCCCTTTTTACAAGACATGGGTTAAAGGTCAAAACCACTGGTTTCTCATCCACAAACAAAATGTCTTTCAAAGTTCCCTTTAAAAGAAACCCTGATTGAAACTTAAGAGAAACCTCCTGATTGATTCTGAGTCCCAACCTCTGTCGTTCATCTGAAGTCATTTTATATAAAGGCTTATGACTTCCCTCTAAACGCCCAAGAGGCGTGCTATAACCTTCTTTGTGATAATCATTCCCATGCCCTTGTAATTGTTGATTTCCATAGCTTAACTGGCATCCTGACTGAAACTTGATAAAGGCAACTTGATCCCGAAATTCATCAAATCGAACCAAACGACCTGAAATTTGAAGACCAGAGTCCAACTCTACTGTGGTGATAGTTTGAGCCTTCTGAGCCTTTTTTAGCCCTTCTATTCCTCCTACAACAAAGGCCATCTGGTCCCTAAACTCATATAAAACATCCAACAAATGTGAAAAATTAGGCGTTACAAAAAGCTGAGGCTGCGGCTCTGTGATATCATAACCGTAGTTTACACAATCAACTGTCAAAAAAATCTTTTTCACATGAGGCTTCAAGCATTCTCTAGCTTCTCCTATGGAAGAAAGAAGTCCTGCTCCATATATTTTAGGGTTTTTCATATCTCCAATAAGACCATATTCTGAAGTCCACCAAGTCATTCGAGTTAATTGACTGGCTTCAGAGGGGGAACCCATATTGTTTTTTACATCAAAAAAATGTTGCTCTGCTTTTTTAATTTCTTCCGGGGGTGTGTCTGGATTTTCTTTAATGTCACTTAATTTTCGAATAGCCAAATAAAGATCCACATCTTCTTTGTTGATAATGGCCTTTGAGGCAATAGAAGCATACTCTCTTAAATAACGAGTAAACTCTTCTTCGACCAATAAAGGGGCATGTCCTGCAGCCTCATGAACAATATCAGGAGCTGGAGTATAAGCAATGTGTTCTATGGTTCTTAAATCAGAAGCTATTGGAAGGTAGCCTTTGGCCTGAAACTCCATAAAAGGCACAGGGGGTATAAAACCATTTACCGAAACCGCTCCCCAGCCAATGGATCTCATTTTTTGATCCATTTCTGAAATGCGCGGAATCTCATTAATGGTAATTCCTGTTTTTTCCAAGCCCTTTACATAACTGGGGTGAGCATGATCCTTAAGAAAAAACTTCAGTTGCCTCATAATATATCGCCAGACTGCTTGATCTTCAAAAGTATACTTCTCATACTGTTGATCCACGATATATTTTGACAAATATGGTGGTAGTT
>RFKI01000175.1 GCA_003694355.1 Bdellovibrio sp. | reverse complement strand
GCCATATACCCATTCCCCACTTTTGATCCATCAAGCTCCATGCTTCTTTTTTTCTCCCCAAATAAAGAAACCCTCTTTCTCTCCATCTCCATCCCACAAAAGCTTCTTGCAAATCAAAATAATTTTCTGACTCTTCCAAACTAAAAAACGTCCGTCCCTTCAACCGATTTTCAAAAGAAGGTTGAGACCCTTCCCATAAAAACTCCAACCCCACACGATCCAAAGAGCTTTCCTCTTTGCCATATTTAAAAAAAGGGGTATGAGAGCTCAAAAACTGAGCGCTCCCAAAAGAAGCTTTTAAGGCTCTTCTTTCTTTCTGGATTGAACTTTGTGGTGGCTCTACACGGATTAACGTCTTCCCAGGAATGGCCAGACATAACAAAGCATCAAAGAAGCTAAAAAGAAAAATAAAATATTTCAAAAGCCCCCCTTATTGAAAGTTCATCCCCTCTTCTATAAAAAAATTGAAGTTTTTTCCAGAAAAAACTTTCTAAAAAATAAAATCTTCAATAAAAACAAATATTTATCTCCACCGCTCACAGGCATATTCATAAAAATCCTGAGCCTCTTTCTGGTCACTTAAAACCACATAGCCTTTTTGAGATAGAAAAGCAGATGTAACCCCTTGGCCTTTAATGAGCTTTTTTTCTGGCCATAGGGTGCCATCATAAATATGAAAAACACCACAGGATGGACTTTTCTCTTTTAAAATAACAAGCCTGATATTCTTTCGACGCAATAAAGCCTCAAACTGTATGGCACCCTTTTTCATTAACGCAGTTACATCTTCTCCTTTGTGCGTGAGCACACGAGCAGTGCCCTCCCAAACATCTGCTCCCGTCCCCCCCACAATATTCACTGGTTCCCGAGGAGTTCCCATCACAAAATCCTCTGGGCAAAACAATTCCCAAGAAAAAGAAAACTCTTCTTTGAGTTTTCGAACCCAAAAATTCAAATTACCTTGAGCTTTATAGTTACAAGAGCTTCCCAACAAACAAGCACTTGCACCTATAGAATCAGTTATCTTCAAAAAAGAAAAGTTTCTATTTTTTAAAGTCATAATTTTGAATCTCTTGTCACTTTTTTGAACTTCTATTTAAAAAACGTCAAGGCCTTGACTGCTCACTTCACCTTCTCAAGCTCCTATTTGTGTTTTTATTATTTTTTCTTGAAAGTTGCCTTCAAAGCTGCCTAAAATTTGAGCAGGATATTTTTTAGGCAAAAGGGAGTTTGCTGCATGAGCTTCAAAGTTCTTAACACTCAGAGACATTTTTTTTTCGCTCCTGAGGCCCGTTTCATGGCAAAAGAAAAAATTGTTTTCTCCTCGATTGACACTTCCAAAACTCGGAAATATCGTTCTCATGTCACGCCTGTTTGTCTGGTGGGGAACTGGCAAACATCGCAGTTTTTTAAACAACAAAAAAGGATAAAGACTTTAAAAAAACAACAAAGCTGGCTTTTTGCCAGAAGGGATTTGCATTCTTAAAAATCATAATCAGGAGGTCCAATGGATATACAAAATGAAATTTCAAGGATGAAAAAAAACTCTACACCATCTTCCTCTTTGCCTCACACAGAAGAAGATGGCCCTAAAATCATGAGGGTGAAAAAACGGGATGGCTCCCTGGAACCTGTGGATGTTACCAAAATCGTCAATGTGGTTCTGGCTTGCTCCTCTGGGCTAAAAGAAGTGGACCCAATGAGAGTCGCCACTAAAGTCATCAGTGGCCTTTATGATGGAGCCACCACAGAAGAACTGGATTTTCTATGTATTCAAACCGCTTCCCTTTTAATCAGCGAAGAGCCCGACTATTCCAAGTTAGCAGCCCGCCTTCTGGCTCGTTACATTGATGAAGAAGTACAAACACAAGGTATTTACAATTTTTTTGACTCCATTACTCATGGTTATCAACAAGGTTTAATTTCCGAAGAAAAATACCAGTTTGTTAAAGAAAATAAAGAACCTCTCAATATTATTGTTGATGAAACTCGCACAAAAAACTTTGAATATTTTGGGCTCCGAACCGTTTATGATCGCTACCTGCTTAAAAATCCCTCTTCTCGCAAAGTGATTGAAACACCTCAATACTTTTTTCTGAGAGTGGCTTGTGGACTTGCCAAAAGCTTTGAAGAGGCCAAAGAGTTTTATGAATTGATTTCTAGCCTGGACTACATGTGTTCGTCTCCTACTTTGTTTAATTCAGCAACCAAACGTCCTCAGCTTTCTTCCTGCTATCTTCTTGACTCTCCTGAAGACGATTTGGCAGCCATCTATGATAAGTACAAAGACATTGCCTTATTATCAAAATTTGCTGGCGGCATTGGCGTATCCTTTTCAAAAGTAAGATCTCGTGGTTCTCTGATCAAAGGAACCAATGGTCACTCCAATGGGCTCATTCCCTGGTTAAAGACTTTGGATTCTTCTGTGGCTGCGGTCAATCAGGGAGGTCGCCGTAAGGGAGCTGCGTGCATTTACCTGGAAACCTGGCACGCTGACATTGAAGAGTTCCTACAGTTAAGAGACAATACAGGGGACGAAGCCCAACGCACCCACAACTTGAATTTGGCCAATTGGGTCCCTGATCTTTTTATGAAACGTGTGGAAGCTGACGAAATGTGGTCTTTGTTTGACCCTAAGAAAGTTCCTCATTTCGTGGATCTTTATGGCGAAGAGTTTGAAAAGGCTTATCT
>RFKI01000174.1 GCA_003694355.1 Bdellovibrio sp. | reverse complement strand
GTTTTGAAGTGGGCAGTAGTGTGGGACTCAATATGACAGAAGCCCTTTATAATAATATATTTTGGAACTTAAATGCTTCATATCATTTTACAGAAGTTCATGGAATAAATGTGGTGGCGAATATGATGCTTCCTGGTCTTTCCAAAAATGGTCAGGCTTTAAAAGACGGGAAGATACAAAAATCAAATCTAACATTCGACCCAAGTCGAGCTCCTAGTTCAACATATTCTCTTTTTGGAAATTATCAATTGGTAGCTTATTATGGAAAAATTAGCTTAACTAAGCAGTTAGTGATGAATCTTTCATTATATGGTCTGGCTGGTTTAGGTGTTGTTTCATTTGGTGACAGCACTTCTATAGGAATGGATGTTGGGTTTGGACAAAAGCTTTATTTTACTAAAAATTTAGCACTTCGTTTTGATATGAGTGTTTATGTGTATCCTGGTCCAGATCCCACAGCGCCGAAAACACCTAATAAACTTCTCTTAACGGGTGGTGAAAAGCTTGGTAGCTCTGACTTTGAACAAACTGTATATAGTCATGTCTTTTTATCCTTTGGTCTAGTTTATCTTCTCTAAGAAGAGCTTTGGAGAGAAAAACAAAGGGTCCAGTTTGTTGTATAAACCTTCGAGAATTTTGAAAAATTTGTTAATTTAATAGAACAGAGAAGAGGGTTATGGTGTCATCAACAAGAAGGGTGAAAGAAGCTGTTTTCATATATGTTATTATTTTTTCAATAACCTTCGTGAGTTTGCCCCGTTTTTTATGGGCAGATCAGCAGGATGATGAAATTGAACAGTTGTATGATCGCTTTGGAGAAAAAGAAGAGTCTCGGGTAAAGAAACATTCAAAATCTAAGAAGGTTCAGAGAAAAAAACATTCTGTACAAGAATCTGTAACAGTTTCAGATCTTGTTGAATTAGCGCCATTTGAAGATATTGCTGTGATCCAAAGGCGATTTTTGCCAAAGACCAGTCGCTTCGAGTTTTCTAGTGAAGCTTTAGTTACAACGAACAATGCTTTTTTTACAAATATAGGGCTTAATGCCACTATTAGCTATTATTTTCAAGAGCCTTATGGAGTGGAGTTAAAATATAGATGGATGACCAGTTCATCAAAGGCCATTACAAAAAACCTGGAAGCCAATCAACAGGTAGACACCAAAGCTTTTGTGGAGCCTCGAAGTTTTTTTGGGATTTCATTCAAATGGTCTCCTATTTACGGAAAAATTGCCTGGTTTGACGAGAGTATTATCCCCTTTGATATTTATTTTACGCCAGGGTTTGGTATGACTCAAACAGCTCTGGGAAAAAATGAAATGACCTTTAACATTGGAATGGGTCAGTTATTTGCTTTGAGTAAATCTGTGGCTGTTCGTTGGGATTTTAACTGGAGTATTTATCAAGCGACAGTTCAAAATGAGTCTACAGGGGCAACTCAAGAAGAAAAGAAACTTCATAGTGATTTAATGTTGTCCTTGGGGATGAGTTATTTTATTCCGGAGGCTTCATATCGATGAAAATTTTTATATTGTTAACTATATTTTTCAGCGGATTTCCTTTAAAAAGCTTTCCTCTTGTTGAACAAAAAAATTATGTGGAAGAGTTTGTAGTTCAAAACAAGATGGATTTATTAGGTTCTGTAGATCAGCAATTAAACATAGAAAAAGAACTTGGAAATCTTTTTGCAGAATCTTCTAAAGAAGATTCTATTCTAATTGCTAAAAGGAGAAAAATTCGAAAAAAGAGAAGAAGAAAAATGAAGTATTCTTCTCGAAGAGAGTTAGCAAAGGCTATGAAGCTTGTTAAAGCCTTAAAGTATAAAGAGGCCTCGAAACTGCTTTTCCGGTTGGCACATAGTTCTCATTATAAAAAGTATCGAAATCGTATTAAATATATTTTAGGACTGCTTTTATATCAGATGAAGCTTCATCAGGTTTCTGCCTTTCAATTTATAAGTGTTATTCGTTCTGGAGACAAAAAATTTATAAAACAAAGTTTAGAGAAGTTGTCTTTAGCTGCAAGTTATCTGGGAGATGATACCCTGTTAAATTATGCTATTTCTCGAATCGCAGTAGACTCGTTTCCTAAAGCTCATCGAGATATGTTATTTTATCGAATTGGAGAATTTCAACTAAGAAATGAACAATATGAAAGTGCAGCCAAAAGTTTTTCGAGAGTTTCAGAAAAAAGTGAATTTTTTCCTCAAGCAAAGTACATGCAAGCTCTTGCCTATAGTTATTTAAGAAAAAACAAAAAGGCTATAGCCGCCTTTGAGGAACTTATTGATGCACGAGCAGATCGTCCCGTAACAGACACACCAAAGGTGGCCGCTATTATGGGATTGGCTAGAGTTTATTATCAAATGAAAGACTGGGATAAATCAATAGAGTTCTATCGAGAGGTTCCTAGGGATCATCCTTTGTGGCATGATACTCTTTTTGAGAGCAGTTGGGCGATGTTTCGCTCAGGAAGGTTTCGATCTGCTTTAGGAAATTTTCAGTCTTTACATTCACCTTTTTATGAAAAAACCTATTTGCCAGAATCTCTTCTTGTTCGCTCTTTGGTTTATCTTTACATTTGTCAGTACGATGAAATGGAAAAAGTGCTTAATATTTTTGTAAAAATTTATAGACCTTTATTTAAAAAAATCAATCGTTATTTGAAAACACAAGATAATCCTCTGACATATTTTAAAGATATTGTTTTGGTCCTTAAAGGAGAACGGCAAGGGCATCAGGAAGGTGTGCAATACCCTATTCCTCTTATTGCATCTAGAAAAATTTTAAAAGAAGGAGATTTCCGTCGCTCATATGATTATATAAGGGCTCTTTTAAGTGAGCGACGACGTTTAAAACAGATGCCCTTGTGGTGGAGGAAGTCAGGTGTTGGGCGTTATGCAAATAAAATCCTCAAGCGTCGACTTCAAAAATCAAGAAAAAGAGCTGGAAGGCTTATTAGACTTCATCTCCTGGATATTCGAGAGGATTTAGTAGACCTTTTTGAGCAGGAGGGATTTATTCGTTATGAAATGATCAATGGAAAAAAAGAAGCATTGAAGAAAAAGTTGGCAAATAAAGAATTACCGCCGGTAAAAAAGCAAGTTGATGAAGATACAACAAGAGACTTTTATATACAGAATGGTTGGCAGTACTATAAATTTAGAGGTGAGTATTGGCTGGATGAGTTGGGAAATTATCATTATGTAGGAAATCCTAGTTGTAAATGAGGTTATAAAGTACATGAAAAAAGTTTTGTTTACTATATTGTTTTTATTTACTTTTTCTTTCTCAGGGGAAAGGTCTTGGAGTCGTTCCAAGACTATCGGTGAAATTCTTAAAAAAATAGAGAAAACTTCCGTTAAAAAACAAAAAAGTGTTTTGCCAAAAGTTAAATATCAGAGGGTAAAACAAAAAAAAATTAACCTTAAAGCAATCAAGCCACCTTCAACCAGAAAATTATATGGAGAAGAATCTGGAGACGAAGCCGAGTTAGAAAAAACTCTCGATATGGAAATACGTCAGCTTTATAAGCTCGTAAAGAGATATAAAAGAAGCCGTAAACGAGGAGAACTGTGGTTGCGGCTTGCTGAACTTTATGTGGAAAGGGCTCGACTTATTGAGTTTCGTTTGCAAAATGAATACGACAAGAAACTGGCTCTTTACCATGTAGGAAAGCTGAAACGAAAGCCTCGTCTTAATTTAAAGCCGGCTCAGGAATTTAATTTAAAAGCTATTTCTCTTTATGAATCTTATTTAAAGATTTTTTCTAAAAGCAAAAAAATTGACCAAGCTTTATTTTTTCTTGGTTATAACTATTTTCAAATGAATCAAGTGAAAAAGGGAGAAAGATATTATCAGCAGCTGATAGAAAAATTCCCTAAAAGTCCCTATGTGACAGAAGCTCATTTTGCTCTTGGTGAATTTTATTTTGAGAATGAAAAATGGAATCTTGCTAAGAATAATTACAAGAAGGTGATTTTGAATAGGAAGTCACGCCTTTATCCTTTGGCTTTATATAAGTATGCTTGGTGTCAGTATAAAGTGGGAAATACTTCGGAAGCTTTAAAGTCTTTAGAAAGAGTGGTTGTTGAAGGGCAAAAATCCAAAGGATCTTCGTCTCGACAAAATATACATTTGGTTTCAGAAGCGATTAATGATTTAATTATGTTTTATGCTGATGCCAGGTCTTATAAATCGGCTCGCTCTTACTTTAAAAGGTTTATGAATGCTCGTCAGCTTAATAAGACCATAGAGAAGCTGGCTTATCTGTATATGAGTCGAGATGACAGAGAGGCTGCAAGATATCTTTTTAAGGACTTAATTTCTCAGGATCCAACGTCAGAAAAGGCTTTCGATTATCAGTATCAAATTGTCAATATGTATGTTTCTGTTGGAGACTCGAAGGAGTTTAAGAGGGAACTTCTCTATTGGATTGATCGTTTTAGTCCTGATAGCATTTGGTCTAAGGTGAATCGTAAAAATAAAGATTTGTTGAAGAAATCTTATAAAATTATGGAGTTGACCTTAAGGAATTATGTTTTACAAAAGCATCAAACAGCTCAAAACTCAAGGGCACCTCATGCTCAAAAGTTAGCTCAGGCAGCTTATGAGCTTTATTTTAACACATTTACTCAGTCTCCTAAAATCGATGAAATGCATTTTTTTTATGCAGAATTATTATTTGACATGAAAAAATATAGGAAGGCCGCTTATCATTATCTTTGGGTTAATAAGAAAACCCCTCAAAGTTCTTATGCTAAACAGGCTTTGATTAATGCTCTTTTGGCTTTGGAAAAAGAGCTTCCCTCACCTTATGAAATTAAAAAGGTGGTTGGAAATTCCAAAGAACCTATTGAATTTGATCGATCTGTGCTAGATTTTTTGAAAGTTGCTAAAGAGTACCTTAAAAAATTTCCTAAAGAAAAAAATAGTATAGCGGTTCAATATAAAGTGGCTGTTATGAATTATTATTACAATCACTTCGATGAAGCGTTAAAGGGATTTGAAAGTGTGATTAAAAAAGCTCCAAAAAGTAAATATGCCTCTTACTCAGCTAATTTGATGTTGGATGTGTATAATATTCGTAAAGATTTTGTGGGATTAGAAAAGGCTGCTAAGATGATTTTATCCATTCCAGCCATTGCTTCATCAAGTGTTGGCATGCAGATTCAATCTATTCAGCAAAAGACAGCATTTGCTATTGCGCATCAGTGAGAGAAAGAGAAAAAGTTTTTAGAAGCAGCTAAAGCTTATGAGAAACTTTTAAAAGAAAATCCTCGTTCTCCATTAGCTGTCAGTGCCGCTTATAATGCAGCTGTTAATTATGAGCGCTCTAACAATTTACTAAAAGCTTTGGAGCATTATGCTTATGTTAAGAAATATGCTTCAGGCAAACAAGCTTCTTTAGGTAGAAATGCTAGAAAATTTATGGCCATTCTTTATGAAAAAACAGGTCAATATGTTAAAGCAGCGAGGTCTTTTGAGTCTTATGCTGCCTATAATACAAAAGACAGGGTGGCTTCAGAGTTTTATTATAATGCGGCGTTGATATGGAATGGTATTAACTGGTACTCTAAAGCTTTAAGAGATTTCCAAAAATACTTATTGTTGTCTCGAGGCAAAAAGAAGTCAGAAGTTCTTTTTTTAATAGGAAGTATTTGGGAAAAAAGGAGAAATTATTCAAAAGCTATATATTATTTTGAAAAGTACATGAAAAGTTCTCCTCAAAATAGATTGCGAGTGATTGAAACAGCTTTTAAATTGGGATCTCTATATGAAAAATTAAAAAGGAAATCTCAAGCTCAGGATTGGTATCGTAAAACTGTTTTAATTCAGCGGAACATTTCTCGTCGTTCCAGAGTGCCTGTGGGGGTAAACTATGCTGCAGAAGCCAAGTTTAAACTTGTTTATAAAACTTTTGAGAAGTTGAGGTCCATTCGTTTTCCAAGAAGTTCGTCAGGACAAGCGCGGGCTTTAAACAAAAAGTTGAGCTTTATTCAGAGATTAAAAAATGAATTAAAACCCGTTATTGCTTATGATGATGGTCCAATGATTGTGGCAGCTTTGACATTACAGGGACAAGCTTTTCAAGATCTCTCTGTATCTTTAATAAAAGCTCCTATTCCTAAAGAGGTACCCAAGTCTATTCGGAAACAATATAAAGACAGTGTTAGGAAGAAAGCTTCTGAGTTTTTATCTAAAGCTACAGAAAGTTATAAAGTGGCAATTCAAAAAGCTTATCAAATTGACGCTTATGGACCATGGTTAAAAATTGCTCAACGAGAATTGGGGCGTATCAACGGGAATAAATTTTATGACTTAGGATTTTTGATTTTAGAAAAAGACATTCCGATAGGTGTAAATCAGTGATGAAAGTTTTTGTATCTTTTAGTTTGTTTATTGTTTGTTTTTTTTATTTTCCTTTAGCTTGGTCTCAATTCGAAGAACCCCAAAAGGCTCATTCTGCTCCTGTAAAAGTTCCAGAAGAAAAATTAGATAGGTTAAAAGAGGCAATGGGTTCGGGAGATGAAAAACAAGTGATTTCTGCTGTAGCAGCCATTCTTTCGGATGACTCCAATCACCTTGAGGCTTTGAATGATTTGGCTGTTTTCCATTTTTTAAAAGGGCGGGTGGGGTTATCCAAGATTGTCATTAACAGAGCATTAGTGGCTCATCCTAAATCTCCCGTTTTAGTACATAACTTGGGAGTGATTTATCTTAAAGAGGGAAAATATAGAAAAGCAGTTTATCAATTTAAGAAAGCGCTTTCTTTAAAAGAAAAGTTTCGCCCTAGCCAGGCTTATTTAGGGGTCATTTATTTAAAGTATGGAGGATCTAAAAAGGCGTTACAGTTTCTTCAGGAAGGATATAAGTGGATTAAGTCAGACTTACGTCGAGGAAAAGGTGATATTCCTGTTTTTTTAGCTAATAATTATGCATTAGCATTAGCTGCGAATGGAGAAAAGCAAAAGGCTGAAGAGATTTTTGAGAAGATTCTTGATTCAGAAATAAGGGACCCTAAAGTTTACTTGAATTATGCAATATTGTTAGTTGAGGTCTTAAACAAAAAGGATAAAGCTGTTAAAATATTAAGTAAACTTAAGTTTCTTACAGAGGATGTGAACATTTTAAGAAAAGTGAATCAACTTGAGGGAAAAATAGGAGAATGAAAAAGAAAAAATATTTTTTAGGAGCCTTCTTAGTCATATTGTTGATGAGTCCGTTTACAACGTGGGCTAAAAAAATCCTGAAAAAAAAGAAGAAGGTCAAAAAAGTGTATTTGAACTTTGAAGATGAGCTTGTTGAGGGCTCTGTGAAAAAACCGGATGTAATGACATTATTTCATAGAAAACAGTTTAATTTTAAAAAGTTGATAAAATTAAGGGATAACTTTCTGCCTGAGATGGACAGAACAGCTGAAGATGTAAAAAGAGCAAGAGGAAAAGATTGAAAAAATCATCAGTTTTTATACGTATATATAAAGATGGTGAACTGAAAGAAGTTAAACAGTTTGATGCAGATCAAATTGTGATAGGTTCTAATGATGATGTTCAAATACAGTTGGAGGGAGAAGATGTTTCTCCTTTACATGCTTTTATTTAGGAGAGGGACTCTGGATATTATTTGTCAGACCTTGGATCTCATACGGGG
>RFKI01000173.1 GCA_003694355.1 Bdellovibrio sp. | reverse complement strand
CATATAAAGTCCACCATTAACATGAAGAGTTTGACCCGTGATGTAACTTGACTCATCGCTCAACAGAAAAGCCACAGCTCCAGCAACATCCTGAGGTGTTCCTAAACGTTCCAGAGGCAGATTCATTAAAAGTTTTTTTCGTTGGTCTTCTGAAAGGCCTTCTGTCATTTCTGTTTCAATAAAGCCTGGAGCGACACAATTAATACGAATGCCTCGAGAGCCCACTTCTTTGGCAACAGATTTTGAAAAGGCTTCAATACCGGCTTTGGAAGCGGCATAATTGGCTTGTCCTGGGTTTCCCATATGGCCAATTACACTTGTAATATTTACAATGGACCCAGAGCGTTTTTTGAGCATGGGTTTTAAAATCATTTTTGTGCATAAAAAGCAGCCTCTTAAGTTAGCTTGAATCACTTCATCAAAATCTTCTGTTTTCATCCTGAGCAAAATTTGATCTTTGGTGAGGCCTGCATTGTTGACCAACCCATCTATTTGAGGAAAGGCTTCAAAAATCTTTGAGAAAGCTTCTTTAATAGAAGCCTCATTACAAAGGTCCAGGCTAAAAAGCTGATGTCCCTCTCCTTGCAAGGATTGTAGCACCCTCTGAGCTTCTCCTTCTCTAGAGCGATAAGTGAGAGCCACGGTGGCACCTTTTTGGGCAAGGGTTTGACAAATTCCAGCTCCAATTCCTCGACTGCCTCCTGTGACCACAACGGTTTTTCCCTTTAACATGAGCTTCCTCCACTCCATTCTTTTTCAAACTGTTTTAAGCCTTCAAGATCTTGAATGTTAATGACTTTGACGCCCATTTTTTTGCCCAATCCTGAAAGAACCTTGCCTGATCCCACTTCAACAAAGCGTTGGCACCCCTGCTCTTGAAGGACGTCCATGGTTTTAACCCAATGGACGGGAGCTTCAATTTGCTGGATGAGGTTTTGAACAAGGTCTTCTTTATGGGTGACAGGTGCGTTGACCGCATTTTGAATAACGGGAAAACGAGGTGATTCAAAGTTTAGTGAAGGAAGAAACTGGGCCATCACCTGAGTGGCCGGCTTCATCATGGAGCAATGAAAGGGAGCTGACACCTTTAGAGGAATCAATCTCATTTTCTTAACAGAGAAGTCTTCTGCTTTAACATGGTCTTTGACCCACTCCAGCGCTTTTATGTGGCCGCTGATAACAATCTGTTCAGGAGAGTTAAAATTAGCTGGTTCTAAGGGGCCATAACCAGACTTCTCGACACCCAATTGACAAAGCTGTTTCACTTGATCTTCGGTAAGCCCCATTACAGCCATCATCCCCCCAGTTCCTACAGGTACGGCCTCTTGCATGGCTTCTCCGCGCCGGCGTACAGCTAGTAAGGCCTCAGAAAGGCTTAAGGCCTTAGCAAATACAATGGCTCCATATTCGCCCACAGAATGTCCAGCACTCATATGAGGCAAAAACCCCATGGTATTCTCAAGCACTTTGGCATAGGCGACGGAGGTTGTAAGGATGGCTGGTTGCGTATTGTAAGTGAGAGCCAGGTCAGACTCAGGTCCTTCAAAACAAAGTTTTTTTAAATTAAAATGCAAAGTATCACAGGCTTCTTCAAAGACTTCTTTAACAAAAGAAAATTCCTCATATAAAAACTTTCCCATGCCCACATACTGACTGCCTTGTCCTGGAAAAAGTCCCCCCCATTTCATTGTCATATCTAGTACCTCATTAAAACACTGCCACTTGTTAAGCCTGCACCAAAGGCTGTCATTAAAATGTTTTGACCTCTTTGAATGCGGCCATCTCGAATGGCCATATCAAAACTCACAGGAATTGTAGCTGCAGAAGTGTTACCCATGTCCTCAATGGTTATAATAAACTTCTCAAGGGGCGCTTTAAGAGATTTTGCTACAGCTTCAATAATTCTCGTATTTGCCTGATGAGGGATAATCCAATCAATATCACTTAACTGCATTTGATTGGCATCCAGGGCTTCTTGGCAACGATCGGTCATGGTTCGAACAGCATGTTTAAAAATCTCTCGCCCTTTCATTCGTACATAATTCAACCGTTCCTTTAAAACTTCTTCAGAGCATGGCATTTTGCTGCCACCGGCGGGCAAAATCAACAAATCTGCCAAGGTGCCATTAGCGGCCATATGGTGACTATAAATACAAGACTCTTCATAGTCCTTGGCGGCCGTAAGAACAGCCGCTCCTGCTGCATCTCCAAATAAAATACAAGTCTCTCTTTTGGTATAATCCACAAAATGATGAAGAACCTCAGCGCCGACCACAAGAATATTTTTATACCTTCCTGTTGCAATAAACTCATTGGCAATAGAAAGCCCATACAAAAATCCTGAGCAAGCTGCAGAGAGATCAAAGGCCATACAGTGCCTGGCATCCAGTTTGGCTTGAAGCTCACAGGCTGTGCTAGGCATGATCTGATCTGGAGAAACAGTGGCAACCAGAATAAGGTCCAACTCTTTTGGGGAAATTTGTGCTTCTTCTAGAGCTTTTAGGGACGCCTTCAAGGCTAAATCACTGGTGGCCTCATTATCTGACGCGATATGCCGATTTACAATTCCAGTTCGCTCTCGAATCCACTCATCACTGGTCTCCACCATTTTTTCCAGATCTTTGTTGGAGAGAAGTTTTTCAGGAAGGTAAGACCCTGTGCCTGCTATTCGTACTCTATAGAAACTTTTCATAACTAAAGCCCTGCCTTTGTAAAAAGGATATTTTAGAAGAGGGCTAAGGAGAAAAACAAGAAGTTTTTAAGAGGTGAGAACTTCTCGGCCACGGTAATAGCCACAAGAGGGGCATACCACATGAGGTTTTTTAGGTGAACCACACTGATTGCAACTAATTACAGTTGGCTTTTTCAGAGCATTATGAGCGCGACGCATGCCTCTGCGAGATCTTGAGATTTTACTTTTAGGACTAGCCATAACCTTCCTCTTTCCTTGTGATAATCAAGGAATATCTCTGAAAGTCATTTAAAAATCAAGTTTTAATTTTAAGCTTTTTTAAAACGCTAAAAGGCCTGTGAGTATTTTCTGGAACCTTATTTTCATCCGTAATCACGGATGAAATGTAGCCCTTCTTTAAGGCTTCTTTATAAAAGGGGCATTGCCTTTTAAGACAGGCCTCTTCCTTATAGATTTGGTAAGGTTCAGCCAGGGCAATGATTTCATGAAAATAAGAACCCACAAAGAAGTCTGAACTGCCAAGATAATTGCAGAACAGCTCTTGTTCGCCTTGGGGTGAAAAATGTTGGCTGGAATGACTTTTTCTTGGAAGAGGCTTTTTTTCAATAAAAAGAAGTTCATGAAAACTCTCATTCACTTCCTTTTCCAGGTCTTTAGCACAGAAGGAACAGATAAATTCTCTTTTGGCTTTGATAGAACCTTTAATTTCAAAAATATTTCCCTGAGGCTTAATAAAGATCTCTATGTGGTAAGAATGAGTTCCCAATAAGTCTTTTAGCTCCTGATTGAGCTCTCCACTTTTTTCAGTGAAGGTGTATTCTCGACCTTCTGGGGGGATTTCTTGAAGTGGGATTTTATAGGGTTGTTTCATGCGGCAACTATGGGGTTTTGTGTCAAAAAAGTCAAGTTTCTTGTTATGGGTTTGAAGGAAAAACCTCTAGACATTTTGGTCAATAAAAAGATTTAATTCAACAAATGATGAAGTTTATTCTTGTTCCTTTTTTATTGCTAATAGCCCCTGTGTCTCCTCTTTGGGCAAAAACTGTTTTTACCCATATTTTGATGGTTAAGGAGTCTTTAACTGTTTTAGAAAAACCTTCCTTTGACTCAAAAGTTATTGCCACTTTAGAAAAAGGGGAGAGAGTCAGAGCCTCTCTGAAACAAATCAATGGTTTCTACCCAGTGAAAGTGCAGGTAGAAGGCGTTTTTTTAAAGGGATTTGTGGATGCTGAGGATATTTTTGACTCCTACTTTAAAAAGAGAAAATTAAAAAGAAAGAAAAAAAGAAGGAAGAACTTTTTTAAAGAGCGACTTTGGAAAATGGGAGTGGGTCTGAATATTTCAGGACTTCTCCAGCCCCCTAGAACTTTGTCCAATGCCAATGGAGATGTGAATGAGATTAACACCCTAACCAGCATAACGGCCTTTCCTCTTCTTTTTGTGGAAAAAAAAATAGGGGGCGCTTATGGCATGCAATTTTTTATAAATACACGTTACTCCAACTTTTCTGGGACCATTAAAAATACGGATAACGTGATCAACCCCAACTCTCCAGTGAAGCTTTCTCAGAAGTTTTTAGGGGGAGGGCTGATTCTTAAAAAACACAGAAAAAATAGTTGGTTAGGGGGAGGACTTGAAGTGGGTCAGGGCCAATCTGTTGACTTGACCATTGATGGGACTCCAGTGGTTACCACGGATAGTGATATCCCGCAGTTTTTTATTCTCAAAGGAGTTTGGGGAAAGCAGTGGGTTTGGGGTTCTTTCGGTGTCTCTGGAGAAATCAGTGGAGGGGCGGCTGTAAATACAACCCCGCCCATTATTTTTTTGGAGTCTCGTTTGACGGGTTTTTGGCAACTTTAATCTTATTGATTTTTTATTTTGCTTTAACCACTTTTAACTGATGTTTCCAGTTTTTCTCAGTTTCATAAAACTCAGCCAATTCACGTTTTTCTTTCTCAAACGTCTCTTTTCTTAGCTGTTCTTTTTCATAGCTGGTCGTATCTATAAGAAGATTAAAGTTAATCTTTGTTTTTTTATAGGGCGCAACTTCAGAGGCCCTTGCAGACAGTCCCATTAACAAAACCAGGATAATATTTAAAATCACTATGGTTCTCATTTTTCACCTCACTGATGGTTTACCTTTTAAAAGGAGCAACCCCAATGCCAAAAAAATACAAGTTATTTCAATAACTTGTATATCCCTAAAGATAGAGGAGGCACATTTTGGCAAGGGAGTGTTATTTTTTTAGTCGTTAGCCGCGCCAACTGTTCTGTTTCAGTTTGGTGCGTCTTAGTGACGATAATTTCGGATCAATGCGGTTGCGGGTAATGCGTGAATACGTCCTAAAGTTTCAAAGTAAAGGTGTCGATAAGACTTTAGTAGGAAAAGAATTTTAAGAGGTGTTCTCAGAGACAGGAGAGCCTCTTTGGCTAAAAAGGTGAACGTGTGAAGGGTTTTAATATTTCAGAGACTTATTTAAAGAACTTTAAGACGATACTTTATGCTTTTTTTCTCATATACTTAACTTCCTGTCAGCTTGCAGACAATCGCATCAGAGGCTATATAGGCTTACCTCAAACAGGCAATCCTTCAAAAAATTGTGTGTTTAAAACTAATACAGAATTTTATACTGCTCCTCAAAATAACACCTGTTACACCTCTCTTGCAGATAATTATGTAAAGTCCGTGTATGTGGACTCCAGTGGCGTGATT
>RFKI01000172.1 GCA_003694355.1 Bdellovibrio sp. | reverse complement strand
CTTTTGACCAACTACTGCCACCCAGTTTATCTAGAGTTCTAGAAGATTCTGGTCCTGAATATTTTTGAAGTAAATTGATTTTATCAACAGGAAGAAAAAGTTTGTCTCCGTCTTTGTATTCTATGATTATAAATTCTTCTTTTTTTTCTCGAATAGAAAGAGTTTTTAGTTCTTTGAAAACTCCAATTCCGTGAAGTTTATGAACAACAAGATCATTAGGAGAAATATCGCTGAAACTAAAGAAATGAGAGGACTCAGAAGAGAAAGTTTCTTTTTTAATTGTTCTTAGTTTTTTGGGGGCTCCTAAGAGGTCTTCTCCGCGAAGAAATAAAAGGTGTTCTTGAGGGAAAAAAGATGAGGATATCAAAGAGTGAGGGACAAGATGAATCAAATGAGGGTTTTGGTTTTGAGCCTCTTGCCAAGTTCTCCATGAAAAATCATTTTTTTCTGCTATTTTAAAAGACAAATCTGATTGTTCAAAAAAGATTTGAAGTTTTTTAAGCATCAACTGAGAAGAGGTACAAATAAAAACATTGTGTTCTTTTCTCCATTTTTTTAAAGACTCTTCTGTTTTTTGGAAAAGGTTCTTTTTGTCATAAGTTAAACTTTTACAAGTTTTCAAAAAGGGGTCTAAAGAAGAGTCGTCAATTTGAATGAGAGATTCTTTTTCAGAAAAAGAAATTTTTTCCATAAAAATTCTTTTTGAGCTTTCGGGATAAGGGAGGTTTTCAGGAGAGGCATAGAGATCTTCATGGGGGATGAAAAGAGGTAAAGAAGTGTCTTTTTCTTGTTCCAGTTGCAAAAGCCGTTCTTTAAAAACTTTTAAAGAGTGCTCTTCTTTATAGTGCCAGACATAAAGTGGAGAAGAAAAATGTTCTATGGGTCTATTTTGAGAAGAGTAAAAGTAAGGCACAAGAAACTCAATGCCGTGAAAATATTCTTTTTGAGAAAGTTTTCTAATAAGGGTTTTGTCCTGATTTTGAGAGATGGAAATAAACTTTTTAACAACATTTTCTAGAGTAGACTCATCAAAGAGAACTTCTTTGGCAGGAATAATAATAGCTTCGTTAGTGGTTGAAAGACTTTTTTGATTTTCAGGATCAAAAAAACGAATATCATCAATTTGATCACCAAAAAGCTCCAGTCGAATGGGGTTGTTGTAAGCTGGAGAGAAAATATCTATAATTCCTCCTCTTGAGGCAAATTGCCCCATTTCTTCCACTAGAGGGGCGGCTACATAGCCTTTTTGGGCTAAAGAAAAAAGAAAATTTGTAGGGAGAGAAAGTCCTTTTTTTAGCAGAAGGACATTTTGAGATAAGGCTTGGAAAGAAATCGTTTTTTGCAAAAAGGCTTCCATAGAGGTGATAAAAATATCTCCAGGTTTTGCGTTTTGAGCTTTATAGAGCCACCGTAGTCTTTGACAAATGCGTTGAGGATGAGGATAGAAGCCTGAGTACACAGAAACATCAAATGGAACCAGTTTAAAATAGGGGCGAAGCGGGTCAAAACTCTTGAGGGTCATGATTAAGAGATCCGCCTCTTTTTCTGAAGGAACAATTACAAGATGAGGCCATTTATTGAGATGGTAAGGGTCACTTAATAAGGTTGAAAGGAAGAGCAAAGAATCACTGCCACTCAGGGTGACTTTACTTGAAGGAGCCTTTTCAATTTCTTCCGTTGTTTTTAGGGAAAAAGGTTCTATGGATGATGATAAAGAAGATGGGTTTTGAGATGTAGAAAGCAAATCAACCCCTGTTGTTATTTTGAGTTATAAGCGCATCGCATAATTCTGTCATTTTATAAATAACGCTATAGGTCATCTTTTTTGAAAATTTCATTTTATCTCTTTGTTTTTCTTCAATTATCTTGGTTTCCTGTATTTGTATTTGTATAAAGAAAATACTTTCTAAAAACAAGCAGCTTGGAGTTTTAAAATGGAGACTCTTCTTCCAATTTTATTTTTATTTGTTTTTGTGGTTATTTTTGGGTCTTTTCTTGTTTTTATTGCTTCAAAATTTGGTCCTAAGGTCAAGGCTCCTTCCCAAGTCAAAGAAGAGAGTTATGAATGTGGGCTAGAGGTTCAGGAGTCGAAAACAACAAAAATTTCTATTCGCTTTTACCTTACAGCCATTCTTTTTATTTTGTTCGATATAGAAATTATTTTTATGTATCCATGGGCTGTTGCTTATAAAGATTTTCTAGGTTCAGGAAAAGGGCTTTATATTTTCTTGGGAATGGGAGTTTTCTTAGCAATTTTTATTTATGGTCTTTTCTGGGAAATCAAATCAAAAGCTTTGGAATGGGAATAGAGTATGGGTTCGGATATTTTAGAGATTTCTATTAATGCCATTAAATTGATTGTTATTTTTTTGTTAATGGTTCAGTTGGTTCCTTTTTTAGTATGGGTTGAAAGACGAGGTTCGGCCTTTATTCAAAACAGGTTTGGTCCCAACCGTGTGGGGCCATTGGGCCTTTTACAACTATTGGCGGATGCTATTAAGTTCTTGTGGAAAGAGGAGTTTGTTCCTCAAAAAGGTCGGGCTTTTCTATTTTATGCTGCTCCTGTGGTGGCTTTATTGCCTGGAGCTTTGGCCTTTGCAGCTATCCCTTTATCTGTTCCTGTTTATCTCGAAAAGTTTGAACTTTTTGGTCAAACTTGGGGTCCCTATCGCATTGCTATTCAAGGATATGAGTTGGGCATAGGGATTGTTTTTGTGCTGGATGCTTCCTCTTTAGGGGCATATTCTTTGTTAATGGCTGGTTGGGGGTCGTCAAATAAATACTCTTTGCTGGGTGCTTTAAGAGCGAGTGCTCAAGTGATTAGCTATGAGCTTTCTTTGGGGCTTTCTTTAGTGGGAGTTTTGCTTTTATATCAATCTTTTGACTTTTCAGATATTATTTCAGCCCAAGTGGGGCCTCTTAGTTTTTTCTTTGCCGGGCATGATGTTAAAGTCCCCTTTCTCCCAAATTGGGGTATTTTTTATCAGCCGTTAGGAGCTCTTCTCTTTTTTGCAGCAACTTTTGCTGAGACCAACAGACTGCCCTTTGATTTGCCAGAAGCCGAAAGTGAGTTGGTTGCGGGTTACCATACAGAGTATGGCGGGTTGAAAATGCTAATGTTTTATATTGGAGAATATGGACATATGCTGGTGGCTTCCGCTTTGATGGTGACTTTTTTCTTTGGGGGATATCATATTCCTTTTATATCCATCGAGGGTGTCAGGACTTTCTTTTTGGATCACGGGTTTTCTTTAAATGGATCAAATCTTTTAACATCTTTAGTGTTTCACCTGGTTTTTCTTTTAAAAGTGCTTTTCTTCCTATGGGTCTTTATTTGGGTAAGATGGACTTTGCCGCGATTTAGATATGATCAGTTAATGGATCTCGGTTGGAAGGTCATGCTGCCTTGGGCTTTATGCAATACTATTGTGACGGCTTTGGTTTTACTGGTAGCAAAAGAGGCGAGGTTTTAAATGGAAGGGCTTTTGTTTTATATACTTGCAGCTTTTATTTTGGTTTTTTCTTTGGCAGTGATTGTTGTGGCAAACCCTATTTTTTCAGCCCTTTTTCTTGTTCTATCAATGATTTCTTTGGCTTTTATGTTCTTTCTGCTTCAGGCCTACTTTATTGCAACGGTGCAGTTAATCGTTTATGCGGGGGCTGTGATGGTGCTTTTCTTAATGGTTCTTATGCTTTTTGACCTGAAAAAAGAAATTGATATTTTCTCTTCAGGGCAACGATTAGGAGGGTTAAAGATTGCCTCGGCAGGCTTGCTTACAGGTCTTCTTCTTTGGAGCATTCATTACTCCATAGGATTATTTCAGCTTCAGCCTGAAAAGGTTTTAGATGCGCAGGGCCAGATGGAACAAACAAAAACCCTTTCTGTCATTTTATTTACAAAATATCTTTTTGCGTTTGAGGCCCTAGGGTTTCTTTTGTTGCTTATAGCAATTGGAGTGGTGGCCCTTTCTCGTATCAAGGGAGGCACGCATGCCAGAGATTAGTCTTTTTAAAGAAGTCAGTTTACATCATTATTTGATTCTCTCTGCCCTGATTTTTTCTATAGGAATGATTGGGGTTATGATGAGGAAAAACTTAATAGTTATTTTAATGAGCATAGAGTTGATGTTAAATGCTGTAAACCTAACTTTTGTGGCGTTTAGTTACTATTTAAATCATTTAGATGGGCAAATTCTTGTTTTTTTCATCATGACCATTGCCGCAGCAGAAGTGGCTGTAGGACTAGCGATTGCAATTGCTATTTTCAAAAAGTTTAAGAAAGTAGATATTCACTTCTTTGAGCGTTTAAAAGGGTAAGCGTATGTCAGAACAGTTACTTTTTGTGATTTTGTTATTTTCGCCTTTAGTAGGGTTTATCATTAATGGGCTTCGCTTTCAGAGCAAAAACTACAGGTTAAGCGGTGGTTTGGCCAGTTTTTGTGTTTTCCTTTCTTTTTTGGCTTCGGTGTTTTTAGTTATAAAGTTAGCTGCTCTACCTGGATCACAAAGAGTTTTGTCAGCGTCTTTGTTTCCTTGGATTGAAGTGGGCTCTTTGAGTTCTTATTTCCGTTTTGTGGTTGATCCTATTAGCTCTATAATGATTTTAGTCATTACGGGTGTAGGAACTCTGATTCATATTTTTAGTATCGGATATATGAGTCATGATGAGCGTCCAACTAAGTATTTTGCCTATTTGAACTTCTTCGTTTTTAATATGTTGCTCCTGGTTTTAGGAGATAACCTTCTTGTTATGTTCACTGGCTGGGAAGGTGTTGGTCTTTGCTCTTATCTTCTCATAGGGTTCTGGTTTACAGATGAACAGAAAGCAGCTGCCGGGATGAAAGCGTTTATTACCAACCGGATTGGAGATGCGGGTTTTCTTCTTGGGATTTTTTTAATTTACTCAACTTTTGGAACTCTTCAGTTTTCAAGCTTAATAGAGACACTCCCCTCTGTTTCAGAGATGGGGTGGACGGGTCCGATAACCCTATCTTGTTTATTTCTTTTTATAGGAGCTACTGGAAAGTCCGCTCAGATTCCTCTTTATGTATGGCTTCCTGATGCCATGGCTGGTCCCACACCCGTTTCAGCGCTTATCCATGCAGCTACAATGGTAACAGCTGGAGTTTATATGATTGTTCGTTTAGGAGACTTTTTTATGTTGGCTCCTTATGCCATGGCAGTGATTGCTTTAATTGGTGCTTTGACAGCTTTTTTTGCAGCAACCATAGGGATTACTCAATGGGATATTAAGAAAGTTTTAGCTTACTCAACAGTTTCTCAACTGGGATATATGTTTCTTGCTGTTGGAGTCGGTGCTTTTGGTGCAGCCATGTTTCATTTAATGACTCACGCCTTTTTTAAGGCTTTGATGTTTTTAGGGTCAGGAAGTGTGATTCATGCGATGAATGATGAACAGGATATTCGTAAAATGGGGGGCCTTAAAAAATCAATGCCTATTACCTATTGGACTTTTGTGTGTGGGTGGCTCGCCATTATTGGGGCTCCAGGGTTTTCTGGTTTTTTTAGTAAAGATGAAATTTTGTGGAATGCTTTTCAGAGCCCTATGGGCAGTAAGGGCCTTTGGCTCATTGGAGTTTTAGGGGCGGTTTTAACAGCTTTTTATATGACACGTCTTATGGCTTTGGTGTTTTGGGGAAAAAGCCGAGTCCCCAAAGACATTCACCCTCATGAATCTCCTTTGAGCATGACATTTCCTCTAGTTGTTCTAGGAGTTCTCTCTGTCATAGGGGGATGGGTTGGCGTGCCTCATGTGATAGGGGGGCTTTTGGGACACATGCCCAATTATTTAGAGCACTGGTTATCTTTTTCTTTTCAAAATAAGATAGAACTTCCAGAGGCTTCCGCTTCTTTGGAGTGGATGTTAATGACTGGGTCGACTCTTTTGGTTTTTCTTTCTGCCTATGTGGCTTATGATTTTTATGTGAGAAACCCTTCTCGTCCACAGTTAATTGCTGCTAAAGCTGGCGAATTTTACACTTGGGTTTATAACAAATATTTTGTGGATGAGTTTTATAATGCCAAAATCATTCAGCCGACAGTAAAGTTAGGAAAAGGTCTTTGGGAGTATATAGACGTTTCTTTTATTGACCGGATCACTTACTGGGTGTCTGCTTGGGTTCTCCATATGGGAAGAGCTTTTCGGTATTTGCAAAATGGGAATGCACAAGTTTATGCCCTTTATATATCTTTAGGAGTTGTAGGAACTGTGATTTGCGCCATGTTGGCCGGAATGTAAAAAAAGAGGTTAAAATGTTTTTGAGTTTACTTATATTTTTGCCAGCATTTTTTGCCCTTTTTCTTCTTCTTATAAAGAAAGAGTTTTTAATACGGGCCGTTGCTTTTGGTTCTACTGTTTTTGTTTTTATTTTGAGTCTTTTTTTAGTGAAGTTTGTGGATCCTCAAATTCCCCACTTGCAACTCGTTGAAAAGGTCAAGTGGATTCCGTCTTTCGGAATTTCTTATTTTGTTGGAATTGATGGTATATCCTTGTGGCTGGTTTTATTAACCACATTTTTGACTCCATTAACTATTTTAGGAAGCTGGAGCAGTGTCAAAGAAAAGGTGAAAATGTTTCATGTTCTTTTTCTTTTGCTGGAGTCAGCAATGCTGGGGAGCTTTTTAGCTTTTGATGCTGTTTTATTTTATTGCTTTTTTGAAGCTTCCCTTATTCCTATGTATTTCCTTATTGGAATCTGGGGGGGGGCTCGTCGTATTTATGCCACGTTGAAGTTTTTTATTTATACAATGTTTGGCTCTCTTTTTATGTTGGCTGGCATTATAGCACTTATGTTAATGACAAAGAGTGTTTTAAATGGAGAAATGAGTGCTAGTTTATTGGACTTTTATAAACTACAGATTCCTTTTATTGGGGGGAACTTTTTAAGCCCTCAAAATTTGTTATTCTTTTGTTTTGCTTTAGCTTTTGCCATTAAAGTTCCCATGTTTCCTGTTCATACATGGTTGCCAGATGCTCACGTAGAGGCGCCAACCCCTGGTTCTGTTATTTTAGCTGGTGTGATGCTAAAAATGGGAACCTATGGATTTTTGAGGTTTGCTTTGCCTTTGTTCCCTCAAGCAACAGAGTATTGGACGTGGTTATTTATGTTTTTAGGAGTGGTAGGGATAGTGTATGGAGCTTTGGTGGCAATGGTTCAGACAGATATTAAAAAGCTTGTGGCTTATTCGTCTGTTTCTCATATGGGTTATGTGATGGTGGGGCTTTTTGCGATGAATCTCTATGGGATGACAGGGGGCCTTTATCAGATGTTAAATCATGGAATTAGCACAGGAGCTTTATTCCTCTTAGTGGGTATGATTTACGAAAGAACTCATACCAGGGAAATAAAAAAATACAGTGGTTTAGCCGCTGCTGCCCCTATATTTGCTATTTTCTTTTTAATTATTACTTTTTCCAGTATCGCTGTTCCATTAACCAATGGCTTTGTGGGAGAGTTTTTAATCCTGTTAGGGGCCTTTATGAAAAGTAAGTGGGTTGCTAGTGTAGCTGTTTTGGGTGTGGTTTTAGGTGCTTCCTACATGTTATGGCTTGTTAAGAGAGTATTCTTTGGTCCTCAAAATGACTTCATAAACTCTTTTAAGGGAACTCTGGATTTAAATAAAAGAGAAGTGGGCCTTTTAATCCCCCTTGTGATTATGGTTTTCTGGATGGGTATTTATCCTTCTTTTTTCACAAAGCGAATGGATGTGAGCTTAAAATATCTTTTAGATAACAAATATCAATATAATCTTTCTGAACAATTGGATAGAAATGAAAATTCTTTCAAACTTGTAGAGGCAAAACTTAAAAAAGTCGAGGACCATCAATGATATCTGAAATGATTGCAGGAATTCAATTTAGCACTAAAGAACTATTTATTGTCTCCCCTTTAATCATTTTATTTTTAATGAGTTTGTTGCCCCTATCTTTAAAGGTTTTAAGGGGGAATAAAGAAATTAGGCCGTCGGTGGCCATTAATTATGCTTTTGCTGGAGTTATAAGTGCTCTTATATTGGTTTTTTCTTTTTTTGGTGAATATGGACAAGATGCTTATATGGCTTTTAATAAGGCTATTGTTTTAGATGGAGTCTCTCTTGTTTCCACGGTGCTGGTACTTGTTACCACCGCTATTTCTCTATTTTATTTAAAAGAAAATGTTGCTACGAACTTAAAGCAGTTATCAGAAAATATCTTCTTAATAATGAATTCCGCAATAGGAATGATCATTGTGATCTTGTCTCAGGATCTGATTATTACTTTCATTGGTGTAGAGATTATGTCGTTATGTCTTTATATTTTAATAGCCCTTAGTCATGAGGGTTCTTTATCTAAAGAAGCCTCTTTTAAGTATTTTCTTCTCGGCAGTTTTGCCTCTGCTATTTTTCTCTATGGGATTGCTTTTATTTATGGAAGTACAGCGACAACTTCTTTGATAGATCTCAGGTCTTTGTGGGATGGACTTTCCGTTAATCGCCTTTTATTTGTGGGGGTGATTCTGACTGTTGTTGGATTTTGTTTTAAAGTTGCTGTTGCTCCTTTTCATGCTTGGGCTCCAGACGTTTATGAAGGGTCTTCTACGCCACTTACAGGCTTTATGGCCACGGGGGTAAAAGCAGCCACATTTATAGCTTTTTTGCGTTTTATGACCTTAGGGGTTTTGGAAGATCCTAAAGTAGAAGGGTTTACAATGGTTCTTGAATGGCTGGCCGTTTTGACAATGATTGTTGGAAATGTTGCAGCCATTATGCAGGAGCGACTAAAGAGAATGTTGGCCTATTCCAGTATAGCTCATTCCGGATATGTGATGTTAGCTCTTATTGCCGCATCTTTAGGAGGAGAAAGTGTTTTAGGGGCTTCAGGGGTGATTTATTATTTATTGGTCTATACGGCCATGACTTTGGGTGCCTTTGGTATTATCTCTTATTTAGAGCGGCATTATGAGGAGCTTATTACCTTTAATCATCTTAAAGGGCTAGCGACCTCCCATCCCTGGTTGTCTTTTAGTTTTTCTGTTTTTCTTTTGAGTTTAGCTGGAGTACCACCCACATTGGGTTTTGTAGGGAAGTTTTATATTTTTACAGCTGCCATTGAGCAAAAGCTTTATTGGGCTGTGGGGTGGGGAGTTTTGGCTTCCGTTGTAAGTGTTTATTATTACTTAAAGCCCATTGTCTATTTATATATGTTTAAAGCCGATACAGAAACTGTTCCCATAGAAGGAAGAAAGCCTCTTACAGGACTGGCCTTTGCTTTTGCTGTTGTATTTGTTCTAGGGGGCTTGTTTTTTATAGATCCTATTTATAATTTTATTTTTCGGTCTTCTTCCTATCTTTTCGGATAGAAGTTTTAGAT
>RFKI01000171.1 GCA_003694355.1 Bdellovibrio sp. | reverse complement strand
TCTATCAAAAGCTTTTCTCTCAGGGATTTCGTGTGGAATTGGATCTTCGCAATGAAAAACTGAATTATAAAATCAGAGAGGCACAGCTGCAGAGAGTGTCTTATATTTTAATTATTGGGGAAAAAGAGGCTCAAAATCAAAGTTTATCAGTGCGGTTGCCTCGAGGGAAACAAGTGAATGATATTAAGATGGAGTCTTTTTTAAAGGCGATTTTGGAAGAACGAGATCAAAGGCTTTTGGAACCAAAAAGTTTAAATGAATAACGGGCTGCGGCCCCTTAGCAAAGGAGAAAACCATTCGACCAGCAAAGCGGGGAAAACCCCAGAGAGATAGTGGCTATAGAGTGAATAAAAACATTACCGCCCCTCAGGTGCGGTTAATCGATGAAAATGGAAAAATGGTAGGAGTTATGAGTTCTCAAGAAGCCTTGGCTTTTGCTGAAAGCCGAGGACTGGATTTGATTGAAATAGCTCCTAATGCCAAACCACCTACTTGTAAGGTGATGGACTATGGAAAGTGGAAGTATGAGAATAAGAAGAAAGCCGTAGCTGCTCGAAAAAAACAAACGGTGATTGTGATCAAAGAGGTTCAGGTTCGTCCCCGAACGGATCAGCATGATTTGGAGGTGAAGCTGCGTCATGCCAGACGGTTCTTGTTGGATGGGGATAAGGTTAAGATCAATTTGCGCTTTTCTGGTCGGGAGATGGCTCATCAGGAGCTCGGTTTACAACTTTTAGAGAAGCTGACAGCCGAATTGTCAAATTTGGCTGTGGTTGAGCAGCCTCCTAAAAGAGAGGGGCGCCATATGTTTGTGCTATTAGCCCCTGACCCAGCTAAAATCAAGGAGTATAAGAAGCAGGAGACGGCTCAAGAGAAAGAAGCTTCTGAAGAAGAGACGGCTTCATAGCTTTATTGAAGCCCTTTTTGATTTTTTCCTTGTCAAAGTTAAAAGCGATAGATAAAACGGTGAAAACCCTGAAAACGGCTTCTTAAGACCAAGAGCTGTCCTCTTGGCGCCCTTTCAGAAGGAGAGAAAAAATGAAGAAGTTAAAAACCCATAGTGGCGCTAAAAAGCGTTTTCGCGTGACTGGAAAAGGGAAAGTCAAGCGTTCAAAACCAAATCGTCGCCATATTTTATCCAAAAAAAGCTCTAAAAGAAAACGCCAGCTTGGAAAGAAAACCTATGTGAATCCATCCAATTCTTATCAAGTGGAACGAATGCTGGTTATTTAAAGGAGTGTGAGCGATGAGGGTTAAAAGAGGTTTTAAAGCAAGAAGACGAAGGAAAAAGGTTTTAAAGCGAGCTAGCGGTTATTACTCGGCCAATAGTCGTTGTTTTACAGTGGCCATTGAGAAAAATGATCGCGCTTTGGCTTATGCTTATCGGGATCGTAAGCAACGTAAACGGGAGTTTCGCAAGCTTTGGACTCAAAGGATTAATGCAGCAGCTCGATTAAATGGCACCACTTACTCCCAGTTTATGGGAGCTTTAAAGAAAAGTGGTATTGCTCTTGATCGAAAAACCTTGGCTGATCTTGCCGTTAAGGATGCTCAGGGCTTTTCCTCTCTTGTTCAGCAAGTGATGTCTCACTAAATTTCAAAAGGAGGCGCTTTGTGGAAGATGCAGAAACCACCGTGTCGCCTTCTTTAAGTTTTGAAAGACGAAAAAAAGATCATATTGACCTGGCTTTAAAGCAGGAAAATGAAGCTTTGGGGCAATCTGGTTTTCATTCTATCCATCTGCTTCATGAAGCGCTTCCTGAAATTGATTTTGACGATGTGAGCTTAGGTGTCTTGTCCTTTCAAAGATTCCCTTCCCCCTTTTTTGTTAGTTCAATGACTGCTGGTCATAAGGGCGGGGTAGCCATCAATGAGGTTCTGGCAATGGCTTGTGAAAAAAAGGGTTGGCTTATGGGAGTGGGATCTCAACGGAAGCAGTTGAGTGTTCCTGAAGCGGCTAAGGAATGGAAAAGTCTTCGAAAAAAATCTCCTCATGTATCCTTAATGGGAAATATTGGGTTATCTCAGTTGATTCAAACCTCCACTAAAGAAATCCAGCGGTTGGTGGATTCCTTGGAAGCCGTGGCTATGGTGGTTCATACAAACCCATTACAAGAGTGTTTGCAACCAGAAGGAACTCCTCATTTTAAAGGCGGGCTTAAGGCCATTGAGAGTCTTTGCAAGGAGTTGTCGGTTCCTGTGATTCTCAAAGAAACAGGATGTGGTTTTTCCAGAAAAACCTTGGAAAGGCTCAATGGATTAGGGCTTTATGCTGTGGATGTGAGTGGTTATGGAGGCACTCACTGGGGGCGTATTGAAGGGCAAAGAGCACCCCTTGGCAGTTTAAAAGAGCAAGCTGCTTTGAGTTTTGCTCAGTGGGGGGAGAGCACGGTTCAGTCTTTATTGGAGGCCAATTCTTTAACCTTGGATTATGCAATTTGGGCATCTGGTGGTATAAGAACAGGGGTTGATGGAGCCAAAGCTTTGGCCTTGGGCGCTGAAATGGTGGGGCTGGCAAAGCCCATGTTGCAGGCGGCCTTGGAGGGCCCAGAGGCTCTGTTGAAAAAAATGGAACTTTTAGAGTATGAATTAAAGACTGCTCTTTTTTGTACAGGATGTGAGTCTGTACAGAAATTAAGGGAGAAACAGCCGTGGGTACAAAAGCAAAAGATATAAAGTTGGATATCTTTAAATCTCTTTTTCAGGGTTTTTCCAAGCTGAATCGGAAGGAGCGGCTACAAAGGCTTTATCAGATGGGAGCTTTGAGTGCTGAGGACCTTAAGTTCTTAAATGCGGGGGCTCCTGTCGATCCTGGATTAGCAGAAAATTTTATAGAGAATGTGATTGGTTATTTTAAACTGCCTATGGGAGTGGCTGCTAATTTTGTGATTGATGGGAAACCCTATGTAATTCCTATGGCTGTTGAGGAAACCTCTATTATTGCAGCCGCGAGTAAGACAGCCAAATGGGTTCGAGACTATGGCAGCATTACAACAGAAGTTGTTGGAAAAAATATTATTGGGCAAATTCAAGTTAAAAGAGTAAAGGACTTTGAGTCTTTTAAACAAAAGATTTTAGAAAGCAAAGAAGTCTTGATTGATGCTGCTAATAGAAGTGTTGCCCAGGGTCTTGTTCGGAGAGGGGGTGGTGTTCGTGATATTCAGGTCCGTTCTGTGGATCGTGGAGATTCTCATGTTATGGCTGTGATCCATGTATTGGCTGACACTTGCGATGCTATGGGGGCCAATATTGTCAATACCATGGCAGAGACTGTGGCTGCCTTTTTACCTGATCTTTTCCCCTGTGAGGTTGGATTAAAGATATTGACTAACTTGACGGATGAACGACGGGCATGGGCGCGTTGTCATGTTCCCCGTAGCGCTTTTCATAACCGGTATTTCACAGGCCGGGAAGTAGTGGAACGGATTGTTCGAGCCTATCGCTTTGCGTATCACGATATTTACCGGGCAACTACTCACAATAAAGGGGTTATGAACGGAATTGATTCGGTGTTAATTGCTACGGGGAATGATTGGCGTGCTGTAGAGGCAGGAGCTCATGCTTATGCTGCCCGTTCTGGGGTATATCGCCCCATGACAGAGTGGCATATGGATAAAAATGGTGATCTTTGTGGGTATTTGGAATTGCCGATGGCTGTGGGGACGGTGGGGGGAGTGACCAAACTTCATCCTACAGCCCAGGCGGCTTTAAAGCTTTTAGGAAACCCAACGGCTCAAGGGTTGGCAGAAATTGTTTGTGCTGTTGGGTTGGCCCAGAATCTTTCGGCCCTGCGTGCTCTGGCTTCCGAGGGTATCCAGCGAGGGCATATGGATCTTCATCGGAGCAATCTAGAACTGCTCGAACGGTTGGGGGCAGTGCGGCATTAAGGATATTTGTTCCAAAAAAGTTGTCTCGACAGAAGTTCCGGGCAAGGTGATGTTGTCCGGGGAGTACGGAGTATTATTTGGTGGCAAAGCCTTGGCGGTTACGGTTGGAGGGTTTTTGCGTTGTCGGCTGGTGGTGGATGAGGGGGTGCCTTCTGATCACAACCGGGTGGTTGTGGAAACAAATCTGGAAGATAAACC
>RFKI01000170.1 GCA_003694355.1 Bdellovibrio sp. | reverse complement strand
TCCCTCCCCCTCTCGAAAAGCTCTCTGCTCCTTCGAGAGAAAAAGTGCTCATTATCGGAAGTGGGCCAGCCGGGCTATTTGCCGCTTTGAGATTAACAGAAAGGGGGATTCCCGTTCATATTTTTGAGCAAGGTAGCCCCTGTCATGAACGCCTGTTAAAAATCAACAAGTTCTGGAGGTCAGGGCAACTTGATCCCTATAACAATGTTTGCTTCGGAGAAGGGGGCGCTGGTCTCTACTCTGATGGAAAACTCATCACTCGTATCAAATCCCCTTATATCCCCTATGTGCTGGGGCGCTTGGTGGAATTTGGAGCTCCTGAGGAAATTCTTTATTTAGCAAACCCCCATGTGGGTTCAGATCGCATCCGTAGGCTGATTCCCCATATTCGAAAGCGCATTGAAGCCCAAGGAGGACATTTTCATTTTAACTCTCCTGTCACTAAAATCCTCATAGGTCCTCACAACCAGGTACAAGGCCTTCAGGTACAAAATCATAAAACCTTTTATTCCCCTTTTGTGATTTTGGCTTGTGGCCATTCAGCAGAGCCCCTCTTTCAACATCTCAGACAAATAGGTGTCTTCATTGAAGGAAAATCCTTTGCCGTGGGCTTGCGGATTGAGCACCCCCGCACTCATATAGACACCATTCAATATGGATCCTATGCCTCTCAACTGGAAACAGCTAATTACAAACTATCCTATCATGATCACAAAACCAATATTGGCGTTTATAGCTTCTGTATGTGCCCTGGCGGTTATGTGCTTTCCAGTGGAACAGAGCCTGACGGAGTGGTTTGTAACGGCATGAGCAACTATAACCGAAATGCGCCTTATTCCAATGCGGCCCTTGTGGTCACAGTGGACCGCCAAAGGTTTTCCTTCCCCTTTGAAGGCCTTTTATGGAGAAAATATCTGGAAAAGTCTGGTTTCTTAGCGGTCCAAAGAGCTGGTGGTCACAAGGAATTACCGGCCCAAACACTCACAGACTTTTTAAGCCAAAAACTTTCTCAAACCGATCTAAAAGGCTCTTCTCCCTCTGGTCTGAAGTCAGCTCCTCTCCACGATCTCTTGCCTCCTGACATTTATAGAGGTCTTTGTAGAGGCATTGAGAATTTTTCTCACAAAATGAGGGGTTTTGAACAAAAAGCCATTCTGTATGGTATGGAAACTCGCACATCCTGTCCCATTCGCATCACAAGACATAAAGACTCTTTACAGTCTGTAAGTCACCCTGGTCTTTACCCCTGCGGAGAAGGGGCTGGCTATGCGGGAGGCATTACGAGCGCCGCCTGCGACGGCATTAAAGTAGCCGAAGCCATTTTCAAACAACTGTGTTCTCAATCAACCTATAAAGACTCTTCGGCCACTTCAACCACATGAACTCCCATATTTTCTAAAAGCTGGCGCCCCTTGACCGTGATACCTCCTCGAAGGAAAAAGTAGACAATCTCCACTTTTTTCCCCGTCAGCCGTTTTAAAAAAGCCGCAAAATCCACCAGCAACTGTACCTTTTTTAAGAGAGGTTGAAGTTGGCTCTCATTCATTGTTCTTTTGTAATTCTTAACTTCCCCTAAAAAACGCCCCCCTTTATAAATCACGTCTATCTCCATATCCAATAAGCTTCCCTCTTGGCGATTTACCCACTCTTCAATGGCTTCTTTTTCTTCATCAGTGAGCATCTCCCTCAGCCTTTGATTCGTTCGGTGAAGATCAGGAACACTTAAAGCCACTCGCAACTCGGCAAGGGCCCCATGAACTCGTCCAATCCAGCTTGTTAAAACAACCAAAGCTTTGTACTGAGGTTTTGGTAACTTTTGTTCGAAAGACAGGGGAAACCGAGAGCCTTTAAGAGTGACTCTGAACTCTTTTAAAAGACGGCGTGTTGAATGAACGGGTTTAACTCGATAGGCCGCTTTTTCCAAGGCTTCCTTTAAAGCCTTTTCAGTGGGGGGCACTTTTTGAGATAACACCAGGAGAGTTCGACGAAACTTTTCCATAGTCTGGACAATATATTCCGCAATTTCAAAAACACTTTTATGGGGAAAACGTTCAGAAAGGTATATGGCCTCTTCAGGAAGCTCTTCCATCATCTGACCTAAAACCGAGTCCACTTTCTGACCAACATGAGTGTCAATGAGCCGCAGCCCTTCTTTTGACTTCTTCAGGACCTGAGAACAAGAAGAATTTGTTTTAAATTCTAAAGCCCAAAGAGGAAAGCTGACAAAGAAAAGCAGGGACACTATCCCCAGAAAACAACGCCTCCCACAGCCTTTATGGGGCCAACAAGCCTTCTTCCCCCTCCAAAACAATAAAATACCCCCTTTTGTCCTTTTTACTGTTTAACAGAAAAGCTCATTTCATAAGGGAACTCTTGTCCTTCAAAGTTTAAAACAAACTCTAAAGGCACTCTAACAGCCTGGCCCTTTTCATATAAAGCCCATTTGGAAGAGGTCAGCAGTTTTTCCAGAGGTACAGTGATCTGAACTCGAACGCCTCTTAAAACCAAAGGATCTGTGTCTGTCTTAGCATCGACCCCAAAAGCATGAGCTAATAAAAACAAAGCTTTTGCCTTGCTGACAGGCTCTATAAGAGGGCGAGAAGTGACCCTTGCTGTGTCGTAAGTTTTCGAAAGAAAATCTTTTATTTCCTCTTCTGACCAACTGGAAGCAGGCTCAAAAACCACAGGTTCTTGCTGAACCTCATACCCCTCAAACCCTTCCATTTTTTCTCCATCAAAAAAGTGACTCCAAATGGATGCCCCTTCTCTTCTTAAATAAACCCTAACCTGCTTGGAAGACACATCAATGCCATGAAATTGGCCATTTTCACATCTTTGAAGTTTATAAAAAACACGAAATTGAACTTGAGGACGTCCCGCTTTTTGTTCAATACTCACTTCTTTTTCCAAGGCTGCCACCACAGCATGCATGCCCTCATCACAAACAGCGGGGCTTTTAAAAACAAAAGAGCTTTCTGCATAGGCGCTACCAATACCTAGAACCAGTACACTGCTCAAATACAGAAAAATAAATGATAAGAAACTTCTAACAGGCATCACGAACCCCCCTTTTTAAAGACCACTTTAACACTTCACTCCCCTCCCTCTAAAAAATTTTATGCATTTTGTATTTTTTATATTTTCTTTTTTAAAAGGCCTCTGTTAACTTTGCCGGGAATAAAAAAGTAATCCACTCCAATAAAAAGGAGGTCCCTTATGACGTTCAGAAAAGTTATTTTATTAGGAGGATTTCTACTTTCAGGTCTTCCAGGTTTTGCAACACCTGCTCCTAAAGAAGGTCTCTATGAAAATGGAGTCGTCACGGAGGCTATTGGAACGGCCCAAAAACTACAAGGGAAATCCTGCGCCGTCTCCATACAGTATGAGGATAATAATAAAAGCACAATGAATGTTCGGCTAGTTGCTGGCGCTCAATCTTTTTCAGAACGCCACCTTACTCCTAAATTAGGAGGTCGCAACCTTTATGCTCCCAAATGGTATGCCGACACCACTCAAAACGACTATACAACGGTTGTTTATGTTCACCCCACTCTTCCTCATATTTTAACCTCTGTAACGGTCTTTAAAACTGATCTTTCCGAGTTGGGATATGAATACTCCCTAACTTGCACGATACAAGAAATCGACTGGGATCGAGTGGAAGACAATTTCAAAAAAGGGTATCACTATCCTTAAAGAGCTTTAACTCTCAACGGAGGGAGGAGTCTGGGTCACGGATTCCTCATTTTCAGGTTGAGGACCTTTTTCAAGTGGAAGACCAGGAGGAGTTGATGAAGAGCTATCTTCTGGGGAGTTACTCTCCTCTCCTTGAGCCGCCTCATATCTTTCCAACCATCGGCGGTCTCTCTCAGATACTTCCTCTCCAGTGGCCAAAGCATCTCGAATATCCTGGGCCCTTTCTTTATCCTTTAAGGCCTTCATCCTTTTTTTCTCTTCTTCAAAAAACTCTGAAGAGGTGGAAACTTTAGCAATTTCTTCAGTGATGCGAGCTAGCTCCTCTTCACCCTCCGAATAAGACCCTTTAAAATCTTTAGACAGTGACTCAGCCACACCTCCTAAAGTTTCCTTTTCCTCTTCGCCAATACCTTCTGGAAGAAGCTCATCAATTTCACTTAAAGAAGGCAGCTCTTTAATATTTCGAAGTCCAAAAACTTCCAGAAACTTTTTGGTTGTGGCATAAAGCATGGGTTTCCCCGGCAAGTCACTTTTACCCGCAAATTGAACCAGTCCTCGATCCATAAGACTTCGAATAAGATGTCCCGATTCCACCCCACGCACCTCATCCACATCGGCTTTAATACAAGGCTGCTTATAGGCAATAATGGCTAGCACTTCCAAAGCGGGCCCTGAAAGCCGAAAAGGACGCGACTTAATGGTATTGCGTAGGAACTTCAAGTAATCCACTTTTGTTCTTAACTGATAGCCTCCTGCAACTTCTTCCAAAACAACACCTCGATGATCTTCAGCATACTGACTTTGGAGCTGCTTTAAGGCTTGTTTAATATCTTTTGACTGAACGGTTGTTCCCCGAAAGGCCTGCTTTAAAAGCGTAAAACTTTGCGGCCTGTCAGAAGCAAAAAGTAAAGCCTCCAGAACACCACAAATCTGATCCGTTGAAAGAAATTCCTTAGGCTCGGAGGAAGAAACCTCTTCTTCTGCGGCCTGTTCGCCCTTTCCCTCCAACTTTTCGTTAGTCTTTTCTTCCTGAAACTCTTCCTTTAACTGAAAGGAGACTATGGACTCTTGTTGCAGATCTTCCACACCCTCTTGCTCTATGGGTGCTGAAGACTCTAGATTCTTCTCTTCGTTTGGTTTATTGCTCACTTCCATCATAAACTCATTCCTTTCCCAATAACCCCAGTTTTTGTTCTTCTTCCAAAATGTCTTCATCCGTGGCAGGAGCTACAAAGTCCTCTTCCAAACCGGATTCCGACTGCTCCCCTAATGGATCCAAGTGAATTTTATCAGGTGAAATTTCATGAGACTCTTCTAAAATTTCTTCTTCCAGATGAGCCTCAAACTCCTCAGGATGCCCCTCATAATCCTCAACCCTTTGCAATGCTTGTTCATTCACTTCTCTGAGAGTTTCTATATAAATCTCTTCAAAATTTTTGGACTGAAAAAGACGCACAAACCCCAACTTTCCTAACTCCAAAAGAGATAAGAAAGTCACCAAGATCTGCGATTTCTGGTCTTCTTGATTGAGAGTGCGATCCATTAAACTGGAAAAGGTCACTCGAATTCCCCTAATTAAGCGGTTTTTAAGCTCTCGCACCCTTTCTCCAATGGACGGAAGATCTTTCCCAACTCGATGTACGGAACGCTTCATGTTCTTTAAGGCGGTTCTATAAGAAAGGATCAAAGCAAAAAGAGGATTTTCTTCAAGTTGAATTTCCTCTTCCTCCTGATCCTCCAAGGGTTGGATCACTTCTCGACGTCCTCGAGCCCATACATCTCGTCCTAAAAGAGGTAAAGCATAAAGTCGTTGAGAAGCCTCCTGAAAGGTTTGATATTCCACAAGGCGTTGAACTAGTTCTTTTCGAGGATCAATGGCCTCCTCTTCTTCCCCCTCTTCATTATACTGAGGCAAGAGCATTTTGGACTTGATATGAATAAGAGTGGCCGCCATGGCAATGAACTCGCCCGCCAACTCCAAGTTCAACTCTTTCATTTTTTTGATGTATTCCAAATACTGACGAGTGATTTCATGGATATTGATATCAAAAATATCCATTTCTTCCTTACGGATAAGATGCAGAAGGAGGCCAAGAGGCCCTTCAAATCGCTCTATATGAACCTGAACACTCAAACATCACTCCTTTTTTGGATATTCAAGCAAGGGGACCCCGAAATATCAACAGAATCCTGCGTTCAAAAAAGTTTTTGCTCCAACAGATGGCGCGCTGCATGACCGCTCAAGGATTAACTCACCAGGTAAGCTAAGTTTTCAACAGTTTGAATCAAGTGAAAAGTGAAAAAGTGGATGGGATAAGCCAAAAAACGAAAGCCCCCCAAAACAAATAGAATCACCAGAGCCATGTTTAACTGAGCTTGTCTTTCCTCTAAAAAACGATTCCAGTCGTAGGGGAGAAACCGAGCCAAAATCTTGGCTCCATCTAAAGGGTAAAGGGGAATCAGATTAAAGATCGCTAAAAGAAAGTTAATATAAATAAACATGGTGATCATTTCTTTAAAAGCAGCCCCGCCTGCTGTTCCAGCTCCAAAAATGAGCACCAAAAATAAAGCTACTCCAGCTAAAAGAGCCAGCAGCACATTGGAAAGAGGGCCAGCTAAAGACACCCAAAACATATCTTTTAAAGGATCTTTTAGGTTTCGAGGATTTACAGGAACAGGCTTGGCCCAACCAAATAAAAAACCCCAACTCATTAAAATAGCCATCACAGGTAAAACCAGAGTGCCAACAATGTCCATATGAGCAAAAGGGTTTAAAGTTAAACGCCCCATAAGCTCTGCCGTATTATCCCCTTTTATTTTGGCCACAAAGGCATGAGCATATTCATGAAAACATAAAGAAAATAAAAGCGGCAAATAAAGCATGGCGAGCTTGCCCAAGGCCTCAATAAGATTGAATTCCATCATGTTCTAAAGATATACTATTTTGACATGAAGACAAAGACCATCAGCTTTTTTACAATACTTTTTCTGCCTCTTGTTATAAATGCTTCCTTTTATAACTTCAACAGCACCCTCATCGGCAACAAGGCAGCGGGAATGGGAGGCGCTTTTACAGCTGTGAGTGGCGACTTAACTGCGGCTCCCTTTTACAATCCCGCAACCCTTACTCTGATAGAAGGAATTAATGTCAGTGCTTCCGTAAGCCTTTATAATAAATACGACATCCAATACAATAACAAAAGCCAGTTCTGGGAGGCTCCTTTACGCATTAACCAAGGGAAAATTGTTGCTCTCCCCGTCTCTAGCGGAAGCCTTTATAACTTTAAAAACTTTGCCGTGGGCCTTTCCATTATTCTTCCAGATTTTGACTCTTATCAAGGGCTTATTTCCTCCAGCTCTTCCAACTCCACCTCTTTAAACTTTCGGGACGAGTCCCTCTGGATTGGAGGCTCTCTGGCTTACAACCTTTCTTCAAGCACCTCCATTGGACTTACCATTTATTACACGTCTCGTTCCTTTTACTCCTCCTTGCTGGACCGATCAGAATCTGCTGGAGTAACAACAGTGAGCAATGAAGAAAAGTCTATTAAAACAAACTCTCTTATTTACACCCTTGGGTTTTATAAAAAAATGACCCCTGAACTTGCCGTGGGCCTTCGAGCCAGGCTGCCTTCCATCCCCGTTAGTGGCAAAGGCTCCATTTATTCTTCCGTGATCCAGGATAATGCCCCCGCTCCTCCCCTTGAGTCCTTTACCGATCTTGTAGCTGATGAGAGAATCCCACAAGAATATGCCCTCGGCCTGGCTTATGAAAAAAAAAGAAAGCTGACCTGGTCCTGTGACATTACTTTTAGCCCCAAAGAACACTTTTATGATTTTCCTCATTTTTCTCAAAGAAGTCTCCAGGAATACAAAGACACATGGAATATTAAATTTGGCATGGAGTATTTTTTAAACAAATGGGCTGCTTTACATTGGGGTATGTTTAGCAACTTCTCTTCCCAACCAGACATCCCCGACCACCCCTCCCAACCCTATGGAGACCACATCGACATGTGGGGCTTTAGCACAAATATTTCTCTTTTTACCAACTACAACTCAACACTCACTTTAGGTGGATACTACTCTGGAGGCAAAGGTTATGCTGCCCATCAAGTGGCTCAGCAAAAGTATGTGAAAATCCCAAAAAGCCTACAGGTCTTCTCCTTTTTAGTGGGAACGGCCTTTAACTTTTAGTAACAATTTGACGAATAACCTCTATAAATATAGAAAACTTCTATTCTGACCTGACAAAATAATTTCTCAAAAAACAAAAGACAAAATATAAAAGGGGCTTCCAACCAATCATGATGCAAAAAACAACCAAGCACTTCAGTCCAAACACATCCAGCAACAAAAAGCTCCCCCCTTCATTCTATCTTCAGGACACCATTGAGGTGGCAAGACAACTTTTAGGAAAAAGACTGGTGCATATCTTTAATGGAAAAAAACTCAGTGGAGTTATTGTAGAAACTGAAGCTTACCTAGGTGCCCAGGACCCTGCTTGTCATAGTTTTGGATACAAAAAAACCCCTCGCACCTCTGTGATGTTCCAACCAGGAGGATGCGCTTATGTGTATTTTATCTATGGCATGTACCATTGCCTGAATGTGGTGAGCGGCCCAGAAGGAGAACCTGAGGCCGTCTTGATTCGTGCCATAGCTCCTGATCCTAATGAAGAAAACTATAGACAAATGATCGCAAACCGCAAAATGTCTTTTAAAAAAGTGGCCGCCCTTCACCCTAAAGATCTATGTGGTGGCCCAGGAAAACTGGCTCAAGCTTTTGCCATCACAAGGTCATTAAATGGCTTGTCTTTTCAAAGCCCCACTCTTTATATAGAGGAGGCTTCTTCCTTTGCTGACTCTGACATTGTAACCTCAGAACGCATTGGCATCTCACCTTACAATGAGGCGGCTTTTTGGCCTCTGCGTTTTTATGTCAAAGGCCATCCTTGCATATCTGTGACCTAAACATCAGTCATTTTTTTATAAGAATACTCGAAACTTCCTGAACCATAAAAGAAAGACGCGCGCAAAGATCTTCCAAATGAGAAATATTTTGATGCAATTGCAAAAGAGGGCTTTGAACATGTTCCTTTTTCAATTCCTGATTTTGATAGTTTTGATAAAAACTTTCTGTTGTGATCTCAGAGCCCTTAGCTTCCTCAGAAGCTCCTAAATCGAAAGCGGCTGCCGTAACAGAAGATGCAGAAACCGAAACAGGCATTTTTAGTATTTTATTGTCTTTCATTGTTCACTCCTTAACTCTCTCACAGCCTTTCATCTATGAGCTAAAACTCTTGCTCAAAAAGCCTTTCCTATATCTTAGGTCCAGAAACGCTCCGACAGAAACTTAAATTATCTTACATTTTCAAAAAGCTCTCTGTGGGCCACACCGAGCTCCTCTGCCACTTCAAAAAGCGGGAGAGCCTTTTTCTCCAAAAATTTTCTGGTCCAAAAAATTTCAACAAAAATCAACAAGTTATCAATATTCTCCAAAAAAATTCAAAAACGTTCCCCATAATAACGTATTGCATTAGTTTAGTCAAAAACCCTCTTTCTTACACACCTGTTTGGTTCACTTGATACTCACAACGCAAAGACTTCTTGTCAGAATCTGTCAACCAGTCTCGAATTTCTCCGCCCAAAAGGGTTTCTGCCATCACCGTGTTTTCCTCATGCCGATGCGCCAACCCCAGCACATGCCCCAACTCATGGAGCATCAGGCTCTTAAAGTGGATGGCCCGATAATTTCCAGACTTTTGCAACTCACTTGGATCTACAAAAAACTGAAAGTTTTTCCCATTGACCATTATATCCGCTTCATAAATGTGAGTCCCTTTCCAATAAATGGTTGTGCGCGCCTGTTCGTCTGGACGATTTGCATCCCACTCATTTTTAAAGTAAATCACAGAATACCCATCTTGAGCGGGCTGATTCTTCCCCTGAAGGCCTTTTATAATCTCTATCCTTGTTTTCTTCAAAGAGCGATTGATTTCAGCCACAGCTGCTGTAATGCCTGGTTCCAACTCTACAGGTACTGAGTCGTGGACATAAAGGTAAATGGTCTTTCCATCACTCCAGGAAACCCGTTGCCCTAAACTATTCATAACAAACCCACAGGGCTCTTCTTTTTTGGGTTTCCCACAAGCCTGCAACAGGAGCATGGAAAAAAGCAACAAAAGCCCTTTTAACCAAAGATGTCTTTTCATGGTTTCTTGCAACTCCTTCTACTGTTTTAAAAGGCAAATCCCAGGCCAAAAGCTCTTTGGATAAGAAAAAAAGCGATTTGTAACCGCATGAAAATACTTAGTTTTTCAGAGCACCTGAAAGAAAAAACTTTAAGCACCTGGCTGCCATTTTTTGCTCCACCTCCTGCAGACCACTTTTAACTTAAAAAGGCAACTCTACCTAGCTGAAATCACTTGAATTTTTAAAATGTTTACTTTTTTATACCCCCAGCGCCCTTTTTTGGTGCCAACTTGTCCTAAAAACTTCTTTGAGCACCTATAAGTTTTTGACATCCCAGCCTTTATTTTGTCC
>RFKI01000169.1 GCA_003694355.1 Bdellovibrio sp. | reverse complement strand
TATCCAAGCAGCCCTCAACTCCTGAAGAAGAAGAAGCCTGCCAGGAAGCCATGGAAGGATGTCCCGTGGAGGCCATCGGAAATGACGGAGATACCGACTAAATAATCTTTTCTCCCACTTTAACGGGCCCTTCGTGGATCTCTGATGGCAGAGGGTGATTTTTGTCATAAATCACAATAACGGTACTGCCCATATGAAAAACCCCCATTTCATCTCCTGTTTTAACAGGAAAAGGAGGTTGATAAACCTGATCCTGATTTTTCCAGTGAGGATCAAAAGATAATGTGATTTTTCCCACGTTTGTCGCTCCCACCATGACATAGACATACATCCCATAAGAAGATTGACACCATACGATCACTCTCTCATTTTTCACAAAAAGTCCTTCTTGATGATGAACGCTCCAGGTATTCACAGGCCATAAAGCGCCTTTCACATACTGCACCTTAAAGATTTCTGCAGATAAAGGCACATGAGTGCGGTGATAATCACGGGGGCAAAGATAATATGTGAGAGATATCCCGTCCCCAAAAAGATCATTCGCCTCTTCGCTTTTTAAAAACTGGTTTAAAGAAAAAGACTTTCCCTTAGCTTGAATCAAGGATGAACCTGTCACCTTTTGTTTTAAGGTTAAAACACCATCTACAGGATGAATGATTTCACCACAAACTGGTCTGGCCCCAGCCTTCAATCGTCGCACAAAGAGCTCACCAATGGATTGGTATTCTGAAAGAGGTTTTTCGGCCTCCTCCATATTAATCTTATAATGTTTTTGAAACCACTTCACCGACCACTGAGAAAACGGAGCCGGCAACCGAAGATGTACCAGCCATCCAACCAAATGGCTTAAATGTTTTTTAGGAATTAAGTACAATAAGTAGTTCACCCAGGACATAAAAGTGGTTTTATCATTAAAACCTGACTGAACCAAGTTCTTTGGACTTTACTGCCACAAGAACACGGGATCTTCTTTTGAAGGATCAAAGTTCTTCCAGACGGTTCCAAAAGGCCAAAGAGGCGTGGTTTGTGTCACTCCAGTGGCTTTCTTTCGAACAGTGATGGTAGAAGAAGAGTACTGCACTCCTGGCTCCTTTGAAGAATTCTGGGCATCAATGGCCCACACATTTTGCGCAGAGGAAATATCATCAACAATTGCCCAAGCCCCTCCCGAGGAGCTTAAAGAATCATTGATGTTGGCCAGAGAGTAACTGTTTTTCATGCTTGTTAAAAAAGCCTTTGCAAAAAGACCACCTTGATGTTTCCCGCCAGTTAATATTCCACTAAAGTATACGTTTTCCACATGATTGTTAGCAGCAGTTGTATTTGTGTTACTATACCCCCATTGAGCGGCAAGTCCTCCCACAAAGTCTGTACCCACAGTAACCTTATTAGAACTATAAGCATCTCGAAGGAAACCTGTTCCTTTTCCAATAATACCCCCTGCATAGTTTGCAGCTGAAACTTGCCCATTTATGGAAAACACGCGATATAGGCTTTGAGAACTTTGCCCCACAACTCCCCCGGCCACATCCGTCAAAGACTGCACAACAAGATCCTTTGAATAAGAATCCCTCACTTTAAAGAAAGCTGTTCCAAAAAGTCCTCCTACAGTGCTTTTACCGATGACTTTCCCGCCTGTCACACTGTTATATCCAAGAAAACCAACAAACCCTCCTCCAGACAAGGCTCCGACTTCATTAATCCCCTTGGCTTCCACCCAAACATTTTGAAGATTCACATTGATAATTTTAGACACCACCACATAACGAAAGAGCCCCCAATTAGTGCCTGAACTTGATGTTTTTAAAATCACATTGGATATTTTATAACGTTTTCCATCAAAGGTTCCCTGAAAAGGCAATTTTCCTGTTGTACTCCCAGATGAGTAAGTTCCAATGGGATGAAGAGTTTTTGCAGGAGAAGACCCATCGTAATATTTCATATCAAGGTCATTGAGAAGAACATAATGCATATTGGCCCATCCCCTTCGCTGTGATGTTGATAGACCTGTGTCGTTTTCAATCAATTTAGAGATGAGATGGAATTGATGAGGGCTGCAGATCACGTAGGGGTGCTCTGCACTCCCATCCCCATCAGCAAAACCAATGGCCTGCTGTTTGTTTAGAGAACAGAAACGAGGTTGCCAGGTAAATTCTGGCTCTATTAAGGGATCTCTTTGAAACCAAATGCTTCTATTTAATAAAGGAACAATAGAAGCTAAAGCAGATGATTTAATTTTTTGTTCTCCCACTTGAGAGGAACTTCTACTTATAGTTTGAGTAAAATAGGTCTTGGAAATGACCTTCAGATTCCCTTCCCCTAAAATTCCCCCAATCAAAACAGGCTCTGAGGAGCTAGGTGATAAAGAAATCACTATCGAAGAACCAAAAAGGTCTTCATTATGAACTAAAGCATTTTGAATGTCTCCAGCTTTAATAAAACCAGCGACTCCTCCGACACGATTCAAACCCTGAATGGAAGATAAAACAGTAACAAACACATTTTTAAAGGACACCCT
>RFKI01000168.1 GCA_003694355.1 Bdellovibrio sp. | reverse complement strand
GACACACACTGGGCTTTAAGTGACAATTATTGGGCTCATGTGGATGGGTTATCCTCTTGTCTCTCTGATCAGAAAAAGTTGGCTTCTATAAGTCAAGAATTGGAAACTTTTGGCAATGAGTATTTTGACGAAGAAGGGCGGATGGTTTCAGAATACTTGTTGCATATTCCTGAAAGGTTGCTGGAGATTTATGGAAACCTTAAAAAGTTGGAGGGCGTTAAACGAAGAATGGCTCCAGAACAATTTAGAGACCTTTGGCTTCTTAACAGTGAAATCAATGAGGCCGAAGAGCTTATTCGAGAGAACACTCAGATCATAAGTGGGAAATTGAAAAAACTTATTCAAAAACTGAAAGAGGTTCTGGAAGGTCGCTCTAATCCGATTGAACCAGTGTCTCTGCTTAATTAAACTGAAGAGAGGAGAATATGTCACAGGCTCAAACCACAGAAGTTTTTAATTGCACGCCCGAACAATTTTTTAAAATCATAACGGATTATGAAAAGTATCCTGAGTTTTTAACAGAGGTGAAAGAGTGTCGAATTCTTCAGGAGGAGGGGAATAAAAAACTGGTGGAGTATAAAATTAACCTCATTCGAAGCTTTACCTATCGGCTATGGATGACTGAAGAACCCTTTACAAAGGTGAGCTGGGTGTTCGACTCTGGGGATTTGTTTAAAGTGTCCACAGGGTCTTGGGTTTTAGAAGAAGACGCTGGGAAGACGAGAGCCACTTATACTTTGGAGGCCAAGTTTAAAATGTTTGTGCCTGGTCCTGTGGCAAAAACCTTGGTGAATGTGAATCTTCCTAACATGATGAGTGCCTATCATAAACGAGTTGAGGAGCTTTATGGATAACAATGAAGAAGAACGTTCTGGTGGAGAGTCACTGAAGCTTTCCGAGGCTATTAAGAAGTTTTTAAGCGCAGGTCTTGGTGCGGCGTTTATGACTGAGGAAAGCATTAAGGCCTATGTGAGTGAATTAAAGCTACCTAAAGATGTTTTAAATTTGCTCTTGCAAGGAGCTAACCGCTCTAAAGAAGAGCTCATGAATCGAGTTGGTGGTGAACTGGTCAAGATCTTATCCAAAATTGATTTTGTTAAAGAAGCTTCCCGTTTTGTGGAAGGGCATAAGTTTCGCATTCAGGCAGAAGTGGAAGTGATCAAAAAGCCCCTGTCCTGACATAAAAAGAAAGCCAAGGGAGACAAAGAAAGTCAGGAAACTTCTTCAAGCGACAATCATGAAATCAAGGCCTCTGTAAAAGTCAGGGATGAAGAAGAGGAAGAACCCTCTCATTGACCGACAAGAGAGCGGTACACCTGCTTATATTTTTGGACGCCTTTTTCCAGAGAGAAAATTTCTTCGGCCACCTTTCGGCAACGTTGAGGAAGTTCGGGGTCTTTCAGTAAATTTAATAAATCTGGAATTTTCTTTTCAATTTCAGAAGGCTCCATGTTTTTTACCACACATCCAACTTTATTGTCCTGGAGGATTTCATCCACATCACCAACACCTGAGTTGGTAAAGCAAGGAACACCGCAAGCCAGGAACTCTCCAAGTTTTGTTGGCGTTGAAGCTTTTTTTGAATAAGAAGGGTAAATAAAAAAAACACCTAAATGTAAGTTCTGTATGTTCTGTGCAATCTTTGAGTGAGAGGAGTATTGCAGGGAAAAATGGGTAATTTGATATTTTTTTAGCACTTTCTGAATATATTCATGTTCTCCCTTGTTGAAAATTTTCAAAAGCGCATCAGGGTGGTGCTTTTGAAAGGCTTTAAAAAACCAGGCGACAGGTTCAAAGCGGTACCACAACTGGGTGGCCCCCACATAGCCTATTAAAAAGGGAGATGGTTTTTTTTTATTAAGAGGCTTGAATTTTTTTAGGTCCGTGCAGGTTGGGATCACTGATATTTTTTCTGGGGGGATGGAAAATTTTTTTTGGATTTCTCTTTTGGCTGTTTTTGTGAGTGAGATAATTTTGGAAGAGTCTGAAATAAATTTTCTTTCGAGCCATTTGGTTATCTTATAGATGATTGAAGAGGGTTTCCATGAACCGCCCTCTACTTTTTCGTCAGCCCAGAATCCTCTCATATCAAAAATAAAAGGTTGTTTTTTTTGTTTGAAAAGCAACCAGGCAATAAAAGTAGCGACATAACTACGAGCATGGGTTAAAGACGTCTTATGTTTTTTTTTAATAGAGCGAGCCATGCGGAGTCCCTGAAAAACATCGTAAGCTGTAGCAAGCAAAGAGGGTGTTTTATGATAAGGCAAAGGATGCCATAGGATATGGTGTTGTGAAAGTATGGTTTTCCAGTGGTCATAGTTAGAGTCTTGTTGTTTTTCAAAACTCAGAAGGATGATTCTATAACTTTTACTAAGTTCTTTAATATAAGAGTAAACCTGTGATTGACCTAATGGTTCTTGCAGACCATCATAACTGATATATAAAATGGTTTTTTGTGAATTCATTTTATTATATTATTGTGAAGAAGGCGAGGGGTTGCAACTTCTTTTTCGGGGGCTTTTGTGAAAGTAACATTTTATCATAAATATGATTCTTTGGCGGCCTCTTACCGTTATCGTTTTCAGCAATTCTTTCCGTATTTGGAAGAAGATGGCATTCAGATAAAGACTCATAGTTTTTTTAGTAATGAAGATTTAAAACAAATTTTTTCTCATAAAAGAAAAGCCCTTTCTTTAATTGGTAATTATATTCAAAGAGCTCAGGCCCTTTATGAAGATTCTAGTGATTTGAGAGTGGTGTATATGGATGCTTTGCCTTATATACCTTATGCTCTGGAAAAGGCTCTTCTAAAGGAACCTTACGTTCTGGATTTGGATGACGCCATTTTTTTAAAATATCAAAGATATTTTTTTTTAAAAAATAAGTTCCCAAGACTTTTTAAAAGGGCTAAGCGGATTTTAGCTGGAAGTTCGTTTATCTATGATGAGGTTAAAAAGTATACAGATAAGGTGGTGTATGCACCGACTGTTGTGGACCTTGATTATTATTCCTCACAAAAAAAAGAAGTGGGTGCGCCTTTAACGGTGGGATGGATGGGGTCTCCTAGCACTTCTTGGTTTTTAAAGTTTTTGCAGCCTCTTTTTGAAGAAATGTCTGATTTTCGTTTTCTGATTATAGGTGCCGATAATAATTTGAACTTAGGCAATGTAAAAAATTTGGAATTACGACCTTGGTCAGAGGAACGTGAGCGAGAAGATCTTTTGGAGTTTGATATAGGTATTATGCCTTTGGAGAATGATTTATGGTCTCGGGGAAAGTGTGGCTTTAAACTCTTGCAATATATGGCTTGTGGAATTCCGGTGATTGCCTCTCCTGTTGGAGCCAATTTGAAAATTGTAGAGCATGGGGAAAATGGATTTTTGGCTTCTTCTCTGGAAGATTGGAAAAAATCTTTTGAGTATTATAAAGCTTATCCAGAGAAGATCTTATCTATGGGAAAAAGGGGGCGGAAGAAAGTGGAAGAAGAATTTTCTCTTCAGGTTTGGGCGCCTCGAGTGAAGGATTTTATTTTGTCTTGACGGTGATTTTGAAGCAATAGGTAAATGAAGGCTAACAGGTGAGGCATGATTTGTAGTTTAAACCTCACAGCGCTTCCCAGGTTTTGATAAGAAATAAATCCATAAACAAAGGCCCAAGTAAGAATTAAAGAACCTAACCACAAGAGGGCTGGATCTTTTTTAATGAAGGAAGAACCATAATAAATGGCATAGAGGAACAGAATAAAGAGAATCAAATTTTCGAACCCGGCAAAAACACCAAAGAAGTTGTTGATTTCTCCAGGAAGAGGGCGGAAAAGAGCCGTAAAGATTCCTTTGGGAGAAAATTTTAACATATCTTTGAATGAATGAAACTCGGGAACTTCCTGTCCTGAGCCACCGCGACTCCAGGAACGAGAGTGGTATTGGGCTCGGGTGAGAAGTTCTGTGGAGGATTCAATGTTAAATTCCGTAAGAAAGGTATTAGAAAAAACAAGAAGCAGGATAGTGATGATTGTTGTGTAGGTAAGCTTTTTAAAAATGGAGTGAGAAGAAATTTTAAAATAAACAGGAAAAAGAGGAATCAGAAAGATCAATCCCGACCAGACCCGAATGGAGGAAGCTAGAAAAAGCCCAAAAGCAATGGTTAAAAGGCTCCAAGGGGAGTGGGCGTGCAGGAGCCAGAAAACTCCAAAAGAGTAAATGGCAATACCCAAAAGGGTGACAGGGTCTTTCCCAAGGATAGAAGACCAAAACAGGATCGATGGGAAAAGGCCCAGAAGATAGAGAAAAGAAATCCGTTCTTTTTGGGTATAAAGAGTGAAGCCTCGGTAAAAAATATAAGCAGCTAAAAGTCCTGTAAAAGAGAAAATCACCTTTAAAGTATGGTAAGAGTTATTAACTGGTAAATAATGGTTGAGTAGCCAGGAAATCCACGAGATGATCTCTGTTCCGTAACCAAACTGAACGCGCCATATAAAAGAGTCATTAAGGGAATATTTAAAATAAGAATATGCGTCTAGACCATATTTATATTCATAAAAGAGCATAGCTATTAAAGTGGTTCCAATGCGAGCTGCCCATAGTATGAGAAGAGGTTTTCTATGGTTTTGGGGAAGAGGGAGAACAAAAAGAAGGAGAGTGAGAGCTATGGCCCATAGGAGAGCTGTTACATAATCTGTTTGAATATGAGGGCTAGGGATTCGGAATCCAAGGATTTCTATAATATGTAAAAATAAGGATTGAAAATATCCAAAAGCAAAGGCGAAAATGAAAGTAGCCGTCAGGAGCATTTTTTTCTTCATAATTTTATTGTGAATGAGAAGCTGGAATTTGAAAACAGACAAAGGGCTAAAAGGGGAACTTTTGGGGTTTTGGGAAGAAGTCAAAAAAAAGGACTTGGGTTTATTGTTAAAACATCGTTTGGGAGGGTTTCTTTATTATCAAGAAAAAAGACCTGAATTGTACTCCGAGTGGAAACAGCAGTGGATTCAAAATCAGATTTTAGTGAAAGAGATGGAAAGTCTTTTCCATGACTTTACTCCAAAGCCTATATTTTTAAAAGGACTGGCTTTAGTGACGGAAGTGTATCCCGATCTAGGGACCCGTTTTTTTTCTGATGTGGATATTTTAATTGAAAAGCCTTTTTTAAGCAGCCTGATTGATTTTCTGGAACAGAAGGGCTATGTCCAAATTAAAGATTTTAAGTGGTATGGGAATCAGTATAAAACTCTGCTGCAAAAAGATTCTATAACTCTTGAGGTGCACACACAGCTTTTTTTTCATGAAACAAATCATTCAAAATGGCCCACTTGTTTTCATAAGGGCACGCGATGTCGACAACTCACACCCGAAGCCCAGTTAGTCCATCTTGCAGGACATGTGGCGTTTCAGCATAATTTTTTGTATTTGCATTGGCTTTTGGACATTCATTTGCTGTTGCAAAAAAAAGAATTATGTTGGGAGAAGGTCTGGTCGCTGGCTAAAGATAAAAAGGTATTAAGAAGCTTAAAGGCTGTTTTGTGGGTCCTCAAACATTACTTTAAAACCCCCATTCCTCAAGAAATTATGATCGGCTCTCGTGGTGAGCGCTGGATTTTTTCAAAAATACTGGTTTCAGATTTCTTGTGGGGCGATCAAAAAGATATGAGATACTTTTTTTTAAAGCACTTTTTAAAAGATTCCTTTTTATTGTCTTTAAAATATGATTGGTTATGGTGGATGCATCACGCAAAGAGGCCTAGAAATGAGAATTGTCATTGTGGGTAAATACTATCCACCTATATATGGTGGTATTGAAACTGTTGTGAAGGGGTTGGCAGAAGGGCTTGTGGAAAGGGGGCATGAGGTTCATTGTTTGGTCTCTGGAGATAAAAAATTTGTTAAAGAGAATATCAATGGAGTTAATGTTTATAAACTACCCACTTATGGAAAAGTGTTCTCTCAGCCTTTGACAACAGGCTATAGAACTTTATTGCAACAACTCAAGCCAGAAATTATCAATTTTCACGTTCCAAACCCTTTGGCTCTCGCCTTCTGTGCACAAAAAATGGCTCCCGTTGAAATAGTGACATGTCATGGCCCTATAGATAAGGCTTTACCTTTAAAATGGGCTCATGATTATTTTTTAGATTTCTTTTTAAAAAGAGCCAATAAGGTGATTTTAAGCTCTCAACGTTTAATCTCTATTCTTAAAATGGAGAAGTTTTATTCAAAAATCAAAGTGATTCCTTTTGGTTTGAGGCCTTGTGTTCAAGGACATTTGGGGGACGAGCGTTTTGAAAAGCACTTTTTGTTTCTGGGACGCTTGGTAAAGTATAAAGGAGTTTCTTCTTTGATTAAAGCGTCAATGAAACTACCCGTTCCTGTGGTGGTTGCTGGAGAAGGCCCTGAGAGAAGAGCCTTGGAAATAAAAGCTAAAGACAATCCGTTTATTCAGTTTACTGGAAGCGTTTCTGAAGTACAAAAATGGGAGCTATTAAGGCAATCTTATGCTTTGGTTTTTCCTTCTATTTCAGTGAGTGAAACTTTTGGATTAAGTATTTTGGAAGCTTTTTCTGTTGGAGTTCCTGTTGTGAGTTCAAATATTCCAACAGGGGTCACTGAAATTAACCAACACATGAAAACAGGCTTATGTGTGACGCCAGGGGATGTTGAAGAATTGCGAAAAGCCCTTTGGAATTTATATGTGAACAGAAGTCTTAGAAAAAAACTGGGGCAGCAAGCCCAGCAGAACTTTTTAAGGTTTGATTACGGAAGAATGGTCTTGTCCTATGAAAGTCTTTTTCAAGAGGAGTTAAAAAAAGTCTCACCCTCTCCATCCTGGAGAGGGATGAGGCCGCGGGGTTATTGAAGGGTAGAAATGCTCTACAATTTTTTTTAAGTCTTTTAATGAAAAGGGCTTACTCATGTATTCATCCATTCCAGCTTCTAAACAGGCTTCACGATCTCCCTTCATGGCATTAGCTGTTAGCGCTATAATTTTAGGTTGTTTATGAATCCATTGATTGTGTCGGATCAATCGGGTGGTTTCTAGTCCGCTCACCTTAGGCAGTTGAATATCCATAAAAACAATGTCAAAGGATTCTTTTTCCAGAAGACGAATGGCTTCAAGACCATTGTCCACACACTGCACTTTATAGTTCAAACGCTCACAGAAAGCTTTAAAAAGGTCTTGGTTTAAAGGGTCGTCTTCTACCAGTAATAATTTGGGGTGATGAAGAGGGGCTGGTGCTGTTTCAGGAGAAGAAAGTAAAAAAGGTGGCTTTCGATGATTTTCCAGAAGGGTGCAGTTTTTTAAAACTTTGGTTTTGATGGTAAAGTAAAAAGAACTGCCTTTATGAAGCTCACTTTCGGCCCAAATTTTGCCGCCCATCAGTTCACAAAGTTTTTTTGAGATGGCCAGTCCAAGGCCTGTTCCTTTATACTCTCTGGAAATAGAGGAATCCACTTGTTCAAAAGAATCAAAAATGGTTTTTAATTTTTCTTTGGGAATTCCAATTCCAGTATCATGGACTTCAAAAAGCAGCTCAGCTTCTTTAGAGCCTAAAATTTTATTGAGACTCACTTTAACTTGTATGGAGCCTTTAGGTGTGAACTTAAACGCGTTATCCAATAAGTTAAAGAGAACTTGGGAAACACGTTTTTTATCTGCCAAGATAAGATCTGGCACGTCAGGGGCAATGTGAATCTGGAGCTGAATGTTTTTTTTATGGTAGTTTTTTAAATCTACCAGTTGAAAGATACACTGTTTGATGTCACAGGGGGCATAGGTGATTTGAAACTGTCCAGCTTCAATTTTGGAAAAATCAAGGACATCATTAACAATGGCTAGAAGTGTTTCGCCAGCCATTTGAATTCCTTGAAGGGTTTTGCGTTGTTCTTCGTCTAAGGGCGTGAGGCTTAAAACTTCTGCCATTCCAAGAATTCCATTAAGAGGCGAACGCACTTCATGGCTGATCTTGGCGAGAAATTCATTTTTCAATTTAGTAGATTCAAGAGCTTTTTCCTTGGCTTCTTGCAGTTCCTTGTTTTGAGAGGAAATGATTTTCAGTCGAAGCAAACTATTTTTGACATCTTTGGACACGCGTCCACTTTGAATAAAAAGATAAATATAATAAATTATCAAAAGAATGGAAAAAGATCGGGTGTTTGTGTTTTGGTAGGGAAATTTTAGAAAAATAGGAAGTAAAAAAAGTGTCATATGAAGTCGGGCCAATGAAGTGTAAGGACTTAGACTGATAACACTGCCAGCAGCGGCCCCGACGGCCACAGAGACAAATAGAAGTGTTTTTTCCCAGGTCGGGTTGAAAAACAATCCTGAATAAGTAAAAAAACTCCAGGTGAATCCTGTAATGAGAACAGAAAGCGTGTAGAAAAGTCTGAAGAAATGGTTTTCGGGGCCTTTAAAAAAGTGAGGGAAGGAGCTGAGAAGGATGCGGGAAGAGCAAGAGCCAATAAGAAGAAAACCTATAATGAGGCTTAGCT
>RFKI01000167.1 GCA_003694355.1 Bdellovibrio sp. | reverse complement strand
ATGCTGGCCCCTTTATTATTCTTTTAGGCCTTTTAATCTTTGTGCATGAACTGGGCCACTTTCTTGTAGCCAAATACTTTGGTGTTCGCGTTGAAGTTTTTAGCCTTGGCTTTGGAAAAAAAATCTTAAAATACAAAAAAGGGGACACTGTTTATTGCATCTCCATAATCCCATTGGGTGGCTATGTAAAAATGTATGGAGATGATCCCACTACCGAAATTCCTGAAGAAGAGAAGAAATACTCTTTCCTACACCAACCTGTCTGGCCTCGAATTGCCATTGTCCTTGCTGGCCCACTTATGAACCTTTTCTTTGCCTTTATTCTTTTTGCTTCAGTGGCATTTCTGGGTGAAAAAAAACCCGCTCCTGTGATTGGAGATGTGCCGCCCCAATCGCAGGCCTTCCAAGCAGGCTTTCGCCCTGGCGACACAATCCTTCAAATCAATGACATTAAGGTAAAAACATGGATGGATGTGGAAAAATTTATTCAAAGTCATGCTTCTCAAAAACTAACTTTTTTAGTGCAAAGAGAAGATCGTCAACTCACCCTTACGGCAACACCTCGGTGGAACCAAACCTTTTCTCCTCTTCATCTAGACTCAAAAGTGGGACAGATTCAGGGGCTTTCTTTTCTTTCCAAAGCGCCTTTTGTAGGAGTTTCCAACCCTCAAAGCCCTGCTGCCCAGTTTGGGTTTCCAACCTTGTCTTCTATTCTTTCTATTAACAATAAAAAAATTCTCTATTTTAGAGACATACACCCCTCTCTAGAAACAGCTTCTTTTCCTCTTTCCTTTAAAATTAAAAAAGTGCAACTTGAGAATCCCAATACGCCTATAAAATCAGTAACCATTCCTCAACTTCAGAAAGATCCAAATAAAAATCTCTTTGATCAACTCGGACTGGAACCTTCAGACCTCTTTATCCTTCGACCGAAAAAAGGGTCTCCTGCAGAAAAAGCAGGGCTACAAGCAGGAGACAAAATCGTTTCCATTAATAACAAAAAAATGTCCCGATGGCAGGAGATCTCCGAAACGGTTCGTCACTATAAAGAAGGACAACCTCCTTTAACCTTTACCGTTATCCGTGATGGAAAAATCAAAAACCTCAAGGTCACTCCTAAATTATCTGAAGTGAATAAAATGAATGGCCAATTTGAGAAAAGATATCTCGTAGGAATTTTACCTGCCATATCCCAAGTTCCAGGACCGATGGTTCTTGTTCGAGAAACCAACCCCTTAAAGGCTCTTGGCCAAGGATTTATGGCTTCTGCTCAGTGGACAGGTTCTATTGCTATCAGCTTCTATAAATTGATCACAAATCAGGTCTCTGCCAAAAACTTAGGAGGAATTATAAGTATTGGGCGAGTGGCCGGAGAATCCTTTGCCATTGGTCTTTCCCCCTTCCTTAAAATGATGGCTATTATTTCCATTAATCTCTTTTTACTTAATCTCCTCCCTATTCCCGTATTAGATGGGGGACACCTTCTTTTCTTTTCCATAGAAGCTTTTCGTGGCACTCCTGTCAGTTTAAGAAAAATGGAAATTGCGCAACAAATTGGCCTTTTCATTCTCTTATTTCTTATGGTCTTTTCTATTTTTAATGACATTACAAATCACTTTCTAAGTCGTTGGTAAAAAATCAGATGATTGTTTTAAGTGTTGAAACCTCCACACCCTTAGGAAGCCTTGCCATTGGACAGGTGAATAAAAATTCATGTCAGGTCATGGCCTCCTTGCAATGGGAGAAAAAAAGCTCTCACAGTGAATTAATTACTCTTTACCTTCAAAAAGCTCTCTCTCAGGCTCATCTTTCTCTTCATCAAATTGAAGCGCTCTCTCTTGGAAATGGACCTGGAAGCTTTACAGGCCTTCGTGTGGCTGTTAACTTCATAAGGTCTTTAAGCTATGCCTTGAACAAACCCATTTATCCTTTTTCTTCTCTGGAACTACTTCACTCCCCTCTTTCTTCCACAAACTATACTCTATGCACTCTGAAAGCCTTTCGAAATCTTATTTATTTTTCCCTATACCCTCCACAAGACACCAAACCCCTTCTCCCTCCCCAAGCTCAAACCTTTGAAGATTTTTTTAAACTATTGGCTACCTATCAATCCCAAAATCTCACCTGTGTAGGCAACTTAAACGGTCTCATCAAATCCCAACTCCCTTATCAAACAAACTGGACCTTTATAGACCGCACACCCATGGCCGAACACGCTCTAGAGCGTTTATCAAAACCGCCCTGTCCTCCTCCTTTAAAATGGAATGAACTTAAACCTCTTTATATCCGAGCTTCAGAGGCTGAAGAAAAAGCCAAAAGCCAAACACAGTAACCTTCCTGACTCCCCTGTAAAAACCCTTGCTTCTTTAAACCAAATTTCATATCTTTTCCTCCATGAAACACCGAAAAAAGTCCCTTGGTATTATTTTCCTCACCGTTTTCATCGACCTTATTGGCTTTGGCATCGTTATTCCTTTAAGCCCCTATTTAGCTAAAGAACTGGGAGCCACCCCTTTTCAGGTGGGGCTTTTAATGGCCATTTATTCAGGTATGCAATTTTTATTTTCTCCCTTGTGGGGACAGCTCAGT
>RFKI01000019.1 GCA_003694355.1 Bdellovibrio sp. | reverse complement strand
GGTCTATAGTTGCTCACTTTTTTATCTTCCTGATAACTTATGTTTTTTTGAGCAAGTATATTTTTAATCCTTATTTAAAGGCTTATGTGGAGAGAGTGAGGCGAACACGAGGAAATAAAGAAAAAGCCACAGAAATTTTGGAAGAAGTTAAAGCAAAGGAACAGGAATTTCAGGATTTAGCTAGAAGATTGAATGCCGAATATAAAGAGATTTATGATTCGAAAAAAATAGAAGCATTGAAAGAGCAACAAAAAATGTTGTTAATGGCCAAGGATGAGCAAAAAGAAAAATATGAGCAGGTTAAAGAAAAAGTACAAGCCCAGCTGGAGCTTGCCAGAAGAGATCTTGATCAAGAGGCTCAAAAAATATCTGAAGCCATTGTTCGTAAGTTATCTAGTGAAAGTGCTGTGGTGAAATCATGAAACGACATGCTTTTGTGTTAACTATTTTCTCAGCCCTTATTTTATTAATTTCAAGCTATGTTTTTGCTTCTCCTGAAGGGGGACATCATTCTTCTGAAATTCCTGTAAAATTTATTTTAGAACAAATTTTCAATGTGACTGTTCTTATAATTGCTCTGTCTTATCTTTTGAAGGATAAAATAAGGCATTATTTTAAAGAACGCTATGAAGAGTTCGAAAAGCTCTCTAATCAGTCTTCTATGTTAATGAAAGAGGCTGAGGAAAAGTTTAAAAAAATTCAAGAAAAAGTTGAAGAACTTAAGGATCAGGCTTCAATGAATCGAGCAAGAATTGAAAAAGAGGCGGAAGAATTAAAGGAGCAAATAATTGCTGATACCAAAAAACTCATAGCAAAAATGGAAAAAGAATCAGAAAGAGAAGCTCTTATAGAGTTAAAAAAAGCAAAAAAGATTTTTAGTGAAGAACTGATAGATAAAGCTGTTTTCTGGGCTAAAGAAGAATTAAAAAAAAATTTAACTGAAACTGTTAACCACAAACTCCAAGGAGAGTTTGTGGAGAAAATACAGGTTTTAAGATGAAAAATAAGGAATTGTCAAAAAGGTATACAAAGGCCCTTTACAATTTGGGTAAAGAAAAAGGGATTCAAGATGTTCTTTTTAAAGAGCTTCGTGAATTCTGTAAAGGAGTCCAAAGTGTTACAAATTCCAAAGAGTATTTGGCTTCTCCTCTATTAAGATCTAGGGATAAAGAAGCTCAAATGAAAAAACTTTTAGAGGCTGCTCCAGCAAGCGAAGAGATTAAAAACTTTGTTTTGTTGTTAGCAAAAAAAAATCGTTTATTTTTGATAGATGAAATTCTTCAGGTATATGAAGAGCTTATAGATGAAGAGAATGGAGTTACAAGAGGCATTGTAGAGTCAACAGAAGTTTTGTCTCCAAAACAACGAGAAGAAATAGAAAAGTTTATTTCAAAAGCAGTTAATAAAAAAGTCATTCTTGTTTATAGAGAAAATCCAGAAATAATAGGAGGTCTTGTGGCTCGAGTTGGAAGTTATACTTTCGATGATAGCCTCGCCTCACACTTAAAACGATTAAAGGAACAACTTAAAAGGAGTGTTCACTAAATGGAAATACAAATAAGAGCTGATGAGATCAGTAGAGTTTTAAAAGAACAGGTTGAAAACTATACAAAATCTCTGGAAGTTAGTGAAACAGGAACCGTCCTTTCTGTTGGGGATGGTGTTTCAAGGGTGTTTGGTTTGGAGAATGCTCTTGCTGGTGAGCTTGTTCAGTTTTCAAATAGTGATGTTTATGGAATGGTTTTAAACCTCGAACAAGACTCTGTGGGCGTGGTTATTTTAGGGGATGACAGGGATGTTAAAGAAGGTGATGTGGTAAAAAGAACACAAAAGATTGTTCAAGTTCCTGTGGGAGAAGCTTTATTAGGTCGTGTTGTAGATGCCTTAGGAAACCCTATTGATGGCTTAGGGCCCATTGAAACAGATAAAAGTCGTGTGGTGGAGGTGAAAGCCCCTGGTATTGTTAAACGTCAGCCCGTTTTTGAGCCTCTACAAACAGGGATTAAGGCTATTGATTCCATGATTCCTATTGGAAGAGGTCAAAGGGAGCTTATTATTGGAGATCGCCAGACAGGAAAAACTGCAATAGCTATAGACACCATTATTAATCAAGCCGGACAGAATGTGCATTGCTTTTATGTGGCTTGTGGACAAAAGCGCTCAACAGTTGCACAGGTGGTGGAACGTCTTAAGAAAGCGGGGGCTATGGAATACACAACAGTTATTGCGGCCACCGCATCAGACCCTGCTCCCCTTCAATATTTAGCACCCTTTTCAGGATGTGCGATGGCGGAGTATTTTAGAGATACAGGACGTCATGCCTTAATCATCTATGATGACCTTACTAAACAGGCTCAAGCTTACAGGCAACTTTCCCTTTTATTGCGTCGTCCTCCTGGGCGAGAGGCTTTCCCTGGGGATGTTTTTTATCTGCACTCGCGATTGTTAGAGCGAGCTGCCAAGCTGAGTGATGAAGAAGGAGGGGGCTCTCTAACGGCGCTTCCCATTATTGAAACCCAAGCAGGAGATATCTCGGCCTATATTCCAACCAATGTGATTTCTATTACAGATGGACAGATCTTTTTGGAGTCGGATTTATTTTATAAGGGAATCCGCCCTGCTATTAGTGTTGGAAAGTCTGTTTCTCGTGTGGGAGGGGCTGCTCAAATTAAAGCCATGAAACAGGTGGCAGGAACTCTGAAGTTGGAACTGGCTCAATTTAGAGAGCTTGAAGCTTTTGCAGCTTTTGCTTCAGATCTAGATGCTGCCACACAAGCCCAACTTTCTCGAGGACAAAGAATTGTCGAGGTTTTAAAGCAGCCTCAATATACTCCCTATTCCGTAGCTGATCAGATCATTGTTATTTATGCAACCACTCATGGCTATACAGATGATATTCCTTTAGAGGACGTAAAAAGATATGAAAAGGAACTTCTAGAGTTTATGAGTCAAAAGTATAAGGCCGTAGCCGATAGAATTCTTCAAGAGAAAAAATTAGTTGATGATATTAAAGAAGAGCTAACAAAAGCTTTGGATGAGTTTAAAGCCATTTTTAGGCCTTCTACTGAGCAATAAAAAGGTTTTTTATGGCAAGTTTAAAAGATATTCGACAAAGAATTGCCAGTGTAAAGAATACTCAGCAAATCACTCGAGCCATGAAGATGGTTTCTGCAGCAAAGTTGCGTCGGGCGCAAGATAATATTTTAAATTTAAGGCCTTATGCTGAGAGAATCTTGAGTGTTATTGCTGATATTGCTGTTACAAGAAGAGTTTCACATCCGCTCTTAAGAAGAGAGGAAAACCCTCAAAACATTTTATTGGTTGTTATAAATAGTGATCGAGGGCTTTGTGGTGGCTTTAACAATGCCATTCATAAATTTACAGAGAAGTTTCATGAAGAGAACAAAGATAAGTACCAGAGGATGGATTATATTTTTGTAGGGAGAAGAGGCGCTGAATATTTTAAGAAAAGAGATGTGAATATTATAGATTCCATTTTAAATCTATCAAAGGAAATCTCTTATGAGTTTTGTGCAGGGATAGCCAAAAAAATAATGAACTCTTATGAAGAGGGCATTTATGATGAAGTTCGTTTTATTTATAATGCTTTTAAGTCAGCTATTTCTCAGGAACTCACCACGGAGAATATTCTTCCTGTGGATATTTCAAAATCAGAGTTGGCAAAAGAGGAAAGCTCACATCTTTTTTCCAAAGATTTGATTTTTGAACCAGCGCCTCATCAAATTGTTGATGAACTTTTACACAAGCATTTTGCTGTGCAGGTCTATCGTTGTATGAGTGAAAGTGTTGCCGCAGAACATGCCGCTCGAATGACAGCTATGGAAAATGCCACAAATAATGCTAAAGAAATGATAGACTCAATGACACTGATTTATAATAAATTAAGGCAGGCTTCAATTACTACCGAACTATCTGAAATAACAAGTGGTGCTGAAGCTTTAAAAGGGTAATTAATTAGACTTAAAGAGGAGAAGTCAATGGAGCAAGGAATTGTAAAACAAGTAATGGGTCCTGTTGTGGATGTGGAGTTCACTTCAGGAAAAGTCCCTCCTATTTTAAATGCCTTAAAAGTGACAAACAAAGCTATTAGTGATGAGGAGTGGAACTTAACTTTAGAAGTAGCCCAACACTTGGGAGATCGTGTTGTTAGAACTATTGCTATGGACTCAACAGATGGCCTTGTTCGAGGCCTAAAAGTTAAAGATACAGGAAATACAATTACTACACCTGTTGGTAAAGATGTTCTTGGTCGAATTATGAATGTTGTGGGAGAGCCTGTGGATGAAGCTGGTCCTGTAAAATCAAAAGAATATTGGCCAATTCATCGTCAAGCCCCAAAGTTTGAAGACCAATCTACAGAAGCAGAAATGCTTATGACAGGGATTAAGGTCGTAGATCTTTTAGCTCCTTATGCAAAGGGAGGAAAAATTGGGCTTTTTGGAGGAGCAGGGGTTGGAAAAACAGTTTTAATTCAAGAGCTTATTCGAAATATTGCCACAGAACATGGCGGTTATTCTGTTTTTGCTGGTGTTGGAGAAAGAACAAGAGAAGGAAATGACCTATTTCGAGAAATGACAGAGTCTGGGGTGATTAATAAAACGGCTCTTGTCTATGGACAAATGAATGAGCCTCCAGGAGCTCGGGCTCGAGTGGCTCTAACGGCATTAACACAAGCTGAATACTTTAGGGATGTTGAAGGTCAAGACGTTCTTCTCTTTATTGATAATATTTTCCGTTTTACTCAGGCTGGAGCTGAAGTTTCCGCTTTGTTAGGGCGTATTCCTTCAGCTGTTGGATATCAGCCGACATTGGCAACAGAAATGGGTGCTTTGCAGGAAAGAATCACTTCTACAAAAAAAGGGTCTATTACATCTGTTCAAGCGGTTTATGTTCCTGCAGATGACTATACGGATCCTGCTCCAGCGACAACGTTTACTCACTTGGATGCTACAACCAACTTAGATAGGGATATTGCTTCTCTGGGTATTTACCCGGCCGTGCATCCTCTGACATCCACATCCAGGCTTCTGGATCCAGATATTGTGGGTCTTGAACATTATACAACAGCTAGGGATCTTCAGGCGTTATTACAACGATATAAAGAGCTTCAAGATATCATTGCTATCTTGGGTATGGATGAACTTAGTGAAGAGGATAAACTGGTTGTTGCTAGAGCTCGTAAGGCTCAAAGATTTCTGAGCCAGCCATTCTTTGTGGCAGAACAGTTTACAGGGCTTAAAGGGGCCTATGTGGATATAAAAGATACGATTAAGGGTTTTAGAGAAATTCTTGATGGCAAGCATGATGATGTTCCAGAGCAGGCCTTCTATATGGTTGGAACCATTGAAGACGCTTTGGAAAAAGCAAACACATTAAAATCTTGAGGAACTCATGTTAAAGTTAACTTTAGTCACTCCAGAGAAGAAAGTTTTTTCAGATAAAGAAGTTGAAGAAGTCATTGTTCCTGGAGAAAAGGGGGAGTTGGATATCTTGCCAGGGCATGCTCCCCTTATTACAACTTTAAAAGCAGGAATTTTAAGATATCGTCTGAAAGGATCTACAGAATTTAATAAGGCAGCCATCAGTTGGGGCTATTGTGAAGTTTATCCTGAAGGAATAAACCTGCTTGCAGATACTATTGAGTTGCCAGAAGAAATTGATAAAGATCGGGCTAAGAAGGCTTATGCTGAAGCAGAAAAAAGACTGCAGCAAGCAGGTCTTATTATGGATGAGTATATTCGAGCTCAAAGAAAGTTAGAAAAAGAACGAGCTCGTTTAGAGCTCTAAAAGCTCGATAAATATCGTTTAGGTTTTAAGAATTTTATAAAATATTGAGAGACCATTTCTCC
>RFKI01000166.1 GCA_003694355.1 Bdellovibrio sp. | reverse complement strand
TTGCAATTCCATAATTTTAACGGCTTTCTTTAAAGACTCAATGAGGTCAAACTTTTGAGGCTGGCTTTCATTAGATGGCCTTGAGAATTCTAAGAGGTTTTCAATAATGTCTTTGCAACGTAAAATGGCTTTTTCAATTTGTTGAATATCTTCTTTAAAGGCTTTGTTTTTTGTGGGAGACATTTTTATTAACTGAGCAAAGGAGAGCATGCCAGCTAAAGGGTTATTTAGTTCATGAGCAATACTACTACTGATAGTGCCCACCTCTACCATTTTGGCAGACTCAAGAATCTTCTCTTCCATGTGGATTTGTTCTGTAATGTCATTGAGAAAAATAAGTAGAAAGTCTTGGTGAGGGTCTTCTATTTTTTGAATGGAAACTTCAAAGGTTTGAGGAAGGCCATTGTTTATAGACCTTTGTACTTTGTAGGGTTTGGGGGGAATGGACTTAGGAATTGGAAGTTGGCAGAGAGTAAAGCAATTTTTCCCCGGCACCTCTTTAATGGGCTGCTGGATTAATTTTGAAAAAGATAAATTTGCTTTAATAATGGAAAAGTCAGGGTTTGTGAGGCATAAAGGGACGGTTATGGAGTCGAAGGTGGCTTCCCATTGTTGTTTTAAGTTCTCAAGTCTTTCAATCTTGGAGAGGTGATCAAAAACAAGAGAAACCACCTCTTCAACTTGTGATAGAAAATCGGTTTCTCTTTTTTTAAAAGGTTCTTTCTTGGCGAACACAAGGCGGCCTTCTTTAAGGGGAAAGGTATTTGTCATGGGTAGTTGAATCACATGGAAGTCTTTATTGTGATGAAGGTGTTCTTCGACAGAGGTGGCTGGTCCAAAAAATAGGCGGCTCCAAGATAGGTCTATGTGCTTTTTTAGGGAATTGAAAAGAAGGCTTTCTAGTTCTCCGATGGATTGAGCTGAATGGATGTCCAAAAAAATTTCCTGGAGATTTTCTGTACTTTGAAAAGAACTTTCTAGACGTTTAATTGAGTTTTTTAACTTTTTTTCTTTTTGCATGATTTGATGTTTGGTGTCTCGAATAGAATATTTCATTTTTTGAATTTGTTGTTGAAGAACATCTAAGGCAGCATCTTTTTGTGTGATGAGATCATATTTTCTTAATGAGAGGAGAATGTGTTTTTCAATCTCTTCGGGGGATGGATTTGATAAGATGGTCAAGAAGGTTTGGAGTTGAGAACAGGCGAGGATATCTTTAGAGGCGACTTGACCTTTTTCAATGAGAATTTTTTGAGTGAGAAAAGGTTGACGTTGAAGATCGTGAAAGAAAGAAAGAGCTTCTTTTGTGGTTTCTATGGGAGCGACAATCACTTTAAAGGGTTTCTGTTTGAGTAGGGATTTGGCTTTTTCCCAAGAAGTCACTAACGTAGCATCAATGTTTGCCAGAGAGGGTGTTTTGACAAGGAGGATTTGAGAAAAAGGAGATTCAATCATTATCATCCTTTATTTATTTGAGTGTTTGGTACAATTCAGAAGATGAAAGTATCTTTTGAATGGCTGCACCAAAATGGCTCCAGGTTGTCTCTTTAGAACATCCTTCGCTTTCTTCCACACAGATAACAGGGATTCTTTGATCATGCCATCCCCATCGGCTAAGGCCTCCAGGTGTGTCATAACCAATGCTTTCTGTTACGGCGTAACCTGAAGAAACAGCCAACTCCAGGGCCACTGTTTTGGCTGGGTTTCCTGTGCAGACAATACATGGAACCCAGGAGTGAAAATGAATAAAAAGACAAGGATTTGTCAGAGAGGTTAGTGTGACGATGGCCTGGACTTCCGGTTCACTGGCTGGAGAAGGTCCTGGAAAATACTTCTTCTCAGAGTAGGAACTGGTCCAATCTGAGCTGGGATAATTCCGGTTAAGGTCTACATTATGAGCATTACCTCGTTGCTTTTTATGATAACCATCGGGATTTAGGCAGGGAATGAGCATCCATGGAACAGGCCAATGAGACCCTTTGTAACTCTCAATCCATTCCAGAGTTTTTTCTGCCAAAAAGACTCCTTCGGGTTCATTGCCGTGAACCCCTCCTATGAGGAGTAGGGGGCGGTTGGAAAAAGAATGAGGGTCTTTGGAAGCATAAAGGGGAATGGCTCGGCCTTCTCTTGATAGAGCCCAGTTTGGATTTTTATAAAAATTAAGAGGCATGGGGGCTCCTTTATTCGTTATTTTTTATTTTAAAGGGAGGGAGAAGATTTTGTTAACTTTTGCTCTGACTTGAACGCAACGCACTATTTTTGCCTGTTTTTTATCTAAAAAACTCTATGAAAAGGGTTTTGTGATCTTCAAGGAGATGTTAAAAGGTTTTCTTTAGAGAAAAATGCAAATGAGTAAAAAAGAAAAGAATTTTTCTGTTATTATTTTAGCTGCTGGGCAGGGTACTCGTATGAAGTCCCCTCTTCCTAAAGTTTTACATCCTGTGGCAGGGCGCCCCATGATAGAGCGCATTGTGTCTGCTGTACAAAAAGCAGGGGCTGAGGAGGTGCGAGTGGTCGTGGGCCATGGAGAGAATTTAGTGAGGCAGGTTGTTGAACCTTTAGGGGCCACTTGTTTAAAGCAAGAAAAGCAATTAGGGACAGCCGATGCCGTCAAAGCCGCCCAACCAGAAAGCATGAGAGGTACTGTTTTAATTTTAAGTGGTGATCATCCTCTGATCACCACAGAAGATGTTCAAAAGATTATGGAATCCCATTTTGATGGCAAAAGAAAATTCTCATTAGTGACGGTGACTTTAGATAACCCTGGCCAATATGGCCGCGTGGTTCGTCACAAGGGATTTATTCAGGCTATTGTGGAAGCCAAAGATGCTTCCAGCGAAACTTTAAAGATCAAAGAAGTGAATCCTTCTATTTACGTTCTAGATGTGGATTTGTTAAATGCTTATTTGCCAAAGATAGATAATCACAATGCGCAGCAAGAGTTTTATTTTACAGATATGGTGTCTTTATGTCGGGAAGACAATATTGAGGTGGAAGCCATTCGAGCTCCTGAACATGTGGGGTTTGGTGTCAACACTCAAAGAGAATTGGCTGAAGCCACTCAGAGGGTTTTTCGCCGAAACGCTAACAGGTTAATGGATGAGGGGGTGGTTATAATTGACCCTTCTTCCACATACATAGAAGACTCTGTTTCAGTCGGAAAAGCCTCAGTTATATATCCAGGGTCTTATCTTCTGGGGCAAACCCAAATAGGTTCTTTTTGTGTTATTGAACCGAATTGCTTTATTGCCCGCAGTCGGATTGGAGATAGTGTACAGATTAAAGCGGGCTCTTATGTAGAAAGCAGCCAGATTTTGGATAAAGCTAAAGTGGGGCCTTATGCCAGAATTCGTGGAGGCGGACAAATCGGTGAAGAGTGCGAGATTGGTAATTTTGTAGAAGTCAAAAACTCTTCTTTTGGGAAGAAATCCAAAGCAAAGCATTTGGCCTATTTGGGAGATGCAGAAGTGGGTGAAGAGACCAATGTGGGCTGTGGAGTGATTACTTGTAACTATGCTGTGGATCGAAAAAAATATGTCACTAAAATTGGAAAAGGCGTTTTTGTGGGAAGTGACGTTCAGTTTGTGGCTCCTGTTTCCATTGGAGATGAAGCTATTATAGGATCTGGATCAACGATTACAAAAGATGTTCCAGCTAAGGCCTTGGCTATTGCTAGGGGGCGACAGTTTATAAAGGAAAATTATCAGCCTCAATCTCCTCAGCAGTCAGAAGAAGAAAAGTCCAAAGAATCAAAAGAAGGATAGGTTAATATGTGTGGCATCGTGGGATATGTGGGGCCTAAAAATCCAAAAGAGATTATATTTAATGGTTTAAAAGCTTTGGAATATCGAGGTTATGACAGCGCTGGTGTCTGTATCTTTCATGATGGCGGGTTAAAACGTATTCGGGCCGAAGGAAAACTTTCTGTTTTAGAGGAGAAGTTAGAAGGTGAAGAGTTTAATGGCCATATTGGAATTGGTCATACTCGTTGGGCTACTCATGGACGTCCCAGTGAAAGGAACGCACATCCTCATAATGTTAAAGGTGTTAGTATCGTTCACAATGGAATTATTGAAAATTATTTGCAGCTTCGAGAAGATGTATTATCTCAAGGAGGTGTTCTAGAGTCTGAGACGGACTCCGAATTGGTTGCGCACCTTATTGCTGCTGAGATTGATAAAGGGAGAGATTTATTTACGGCTGTTTTAACCGTGGCACCTCGTTTGGAGGGAGCTTATTCTATTCTTGTTGTGAGTGAGCAGTTTCCTGGAGAGCTCATTGCGTTTAAAAGTGGTCCGCCTTTGATTGTGGGGTTGGGAGAGAATGCCTTTTACATTGCCAGTGATATACAGGCTATTGTTTCTCACACTCAGAAAGTTATCTATCTGGATGATTATGAAGTGGCTCACATTAAGGATGGTCATGTTCAATTTTATGGCCTTAAGGGGCAACCTTTAAAGAAGACTCCGGTTGTTTTGGATTGGACAGTGGAGAGAGCGGAAAAGCAAGGATACCCTCATTTTATGTTAAAAGAGATTTTTGAACAGCCTCGTGCTGTTGCTGCAGCCATAGACCCTTATATTGATGTGCAATCACACACTTTGGACTTAGGAGAATTACGGAAAGAAAACCTTAAAGATCTTCAACGCTTATATATTGTGGCTTGTGGAACCAGCTTTTATGCTGGGATGGCAGGAAAGTATTTTATAGAAAGTCTTTCTGATGTGAGTGTGGAAGTCGATATTGCCAGTGAATTTCGATATAGAAAAATGCACTTACCCGAAGAGGCTCTTGTTATCTTTATTTCTCAAAGTGGGGAGACCGCAGATACACTGGCTGCTTTAAGGAGGGTGAAAGAGCAGGGCTTGAAGACAGTCAGTGTTTGTAATGTGAAAAACTCAAACATAGATAGGGACGCTGATTATCATATGTATATGAATTCGGGAGCTGAAATTGGAGTGGCAAGCACAAAGGCTTTTGCAAGTAGTTTGGCTCTTATGCAGGTGATGGCTTTGGGTATTTCTAAAGAAAAAGGTTTGCTAAGCTCTGAAAAAGAAACTTTTTATGTCAAATCGTTATTGGCAGCACCAAGTCTTATGGAAAATGTTTTGGCTTATAACCGTTTTTTTCAAGAGGCCGCCAAAGACTTAAAGAATTACAGGGGCTTTTTGTATATGGGGCGAGGAGTTCATTACCCCATTGCTTTAGAAGGAGCTTTGAAGTTAAAAGAGCTGGCCTATATGCATGCAGAAGGGTATGCCGCTGGGGAGATGAAACATGGTCCTCTGGCTTTAATTGACCCTTCTATGGCTATAGTCATGTTGGCCCCTAAAGATGAACTGTATGAAAAAACTCTTAGTAACTTGGAGGAAAGCAAAGCTCGGGGCGGACAGATTATTTCTATTGGAACAGGAGAGGATGAGAGGTTAAAGAGTTTAAGTAAAAACTATTTGGCTATTCCTGATCCAGGTTCTTGGATGGTTAACCCTCTTCTTGAAGTCATCCCTCTACAGCTTTTAGCTTACCATGTAGCTTGTGCTTTTGGCCATGACGTGGACCAACCTAGAAATTTAGCTAAATCGGTGACAGTAGAATAGCTCAAACTTAGTTGAATGAGTTATTCTTTGATGAATGACAGGAATCATGATTGCAGATCTTGCAATGCTTGTGATTTAAAATGTGAGCATAAATAAGAAATAAGCTTCCAATGATGGCTAATACAGGCTCCCAATAATGGCCAAGTAAATTATGAGCAAAATATGTGGCAAAAATAACAATTAAAACACCAATGCTCATGAAAATAACTGGTTTTTTTTCTCCATGAACATGATAACCAGACAGAAATGCAGCTCCAGCAAACCCTAGAATAAAGGCTAGTAAAATCATATGAGTGAAGTCTTCCTTGGGAAAAAACTTTTTTTTAATTTGAGGAAAAAAAGCCAGAAGGATGGGGAGAGACAAGCAGTGGATAATACAAAGTCCAGAAACAAAAACTCCTAACCTATCCCATAAAGCTCGATGCTTATGTAAGCGCTCTTTAATTTTTTTCATGTGTTCTAATAACTAGAAAAAAGAAGGACTGGGGTCAAGATAAAGGTCTGGGATTTACTTTTTTATAGTTTTATAAAGAAGCTCTACTAAATTTCCGATTCATTTCAGTATGAAACAGCTAAGGACGGCGTTCTGGGTTTTGGGGATAATATTTTTCTTTTGTGGGGAAGTCCATGCTTTCACCAGTTATCGTTTGCCGAACCCTTTAGGGTGGATGCATTTTTTGCCAGCAGGTGAAGCACCAGGATGGCAAAAACCATTTTGGGTTCAATTGGAAATGGGTCATGCCAATATTTGGAATGCACCTATAGACTTACAAAATAATACGAATGGAGACCTTTACTCTTATTTTGCAGACTTTGAGACATCTTATAGTGTTCTGGAAATGGGGTTTGCTCTATTCCCGTCTTTGTCTTTATCTTTTGAAGTCCCTTATACTTATATGGGCACAGGGTTTCTGGATGCTCTTATTGATGCTTTTCATGTGATGATCGGAGGAAACCGTTACAGTCGGCCGAATTATCCGAGGGATGCTTTTAACTTTGATATTAAGACAAATGGAGTGGACTATTTTCCTGAAAATACAAGTTATTTTGATGGAGTGAATAATTGGAAAATTAAAAGTAAGTGGTGGTTTTATCAAAAAAAATCCTATTCTTGTGCTTGTGGACTGTCTTTGTCATTACAAGTGAAGTTTCCTGGGCGCACGAATACAAATATGTTAAGTTCCGGTGACTTGGATTACAGTGCTCTTTTACATATGGGGTTTCCTATTTTTAAAGAAAGTGCCATGTGGTTAACCATGGGGGCGACATATTTAGGAGAAAACAAAGCCTTTGAGGGATGGCCTCGTTATCGAGTGATTCAGATGTATGAATCCAGTTTTGATTTTTCTGTTGACCGGTATTGGGGGATTTTGTTTCAGGTTCGAGCAGAATCTCCTTTTATGAAAAGAGAGGGGTTAACAATTATTGATTATTCTGGAGATCCTTATCAAGAAGTGGTTAATCGGGTTTCTTCAGGGTGGAATAGTTTAGTTAATTGGAGAGGATCTGAGGCCTTTGGGGCTCGTTATCGAACGTCTTCTGGGTCTCAGTGGAACTTTCTTTTTATTGAGGACTGGGGAGCCGGAGGTTACGATGACCGGGGTGATTATTTATACGTCAATAATGCTCCTGATCTGGTTTTTTTACTTCAATATTTTTCTTCTTTTTAGAGACTAGATGATGGTTTTATCAGGTAAATCTGTAACTGAGAGTTACACTTTAATTAAAGAATAAAGAATTAATTGTTTTTTAAATTGCATTAAAAAGGGGAAAGGAAATGAAACAAATAAAACTAGATGTTCTTGCTTTTGGTGCTCACCCAGATGATGTTGAACTTTCTATGGGTGGAACAATTATTTCACTTGTTGAAAAAGGATTTAATGTTGGGATCATTGATCTTACTCAAGGTGAATTAAGTTCAAGAGGGAATCTTGAAACAAGAGAAAAAGAAACTGAAAAAGCAAGTAAAATCTTAGGAATTCATCATCGTGAAAATTTAAAATTAAAAGATGGACAAATTCAGCTTGATCGTAATTCAATTTTAAAAGTAGTCGAAGTAATTAGAAAATATAAACCCAAAATAGTTTTTGCACCTTACTTTATTGATCGCCATCCTGATCATGAGAGTGCTGCACAATTGATTAAAGAGGCTGTATTTTTTTCGGGATTAAAAAACATTCATACAAAAAAATTTTTGCAGCCCTATCGCCCAAATAAGATTTTTTATTTTATGCAGACATATCCTTTTGAACCAACTTTTGTCTACGACATTTCTTCTTATTTTGATCTGAAGATGGAAGCTGTTCTCGCCTATTCGAGTCAATTTTATAATCCACAATCAAAAGAGCCAGAAACATTTATTTCCAGACCTGAATTTTTGAATTATCTCAAAGCCCGTGCAGAGTTTTACGGATTTCAGATAGGGAAACAATATGGCGAACCATTTTTTTGTGAGGAAAAGATTGAATTTGAT
>RFKI01000165.1 GCA_003694355.1 Bdellovibrio sp. | reverse complement strand
GCCTTATTATGAAAATCATTGTCTGTATAAAACAAGTTCCTGATACAGAAACAAAAATTCAGCTAACAGATGATAAGAAAGATATTCTTAAAAACAATATAAAGTGGATTATCAACCCCTATGATGAATTTGCCATCGAAGAAGCCTTAAAAATAAAAGAGTCTCTTGGTAGCGGCAAAGTCTCTCTTCTTTCCTTAGGGCCTAAGGATCGTGTTAAAGATGCTCTCCGAACAGGCCTCGCCATGGGAGCAGACGAAGGCATTGTTATCGATACTGAAGAACCTCTGGACTATTTTGCTTCTGCAAAAATTCTCGCCCAATATATTCAAAACCACCTCCAGGATTTCCAACTCATCCTTACTGGGAAATTAGCTATTGATGATAACAATTTCAGTGTTGGTCAAGCCATCGCCCAGTTTCTTGAGATTCCACATGTTACAAATATTACAAAACTCCAAACAGAAAATGATACATTTACTGTGGAAAGAGAAATCGAAGGAGGAGCTAAGGAAATCTTTCAAGTTAAAGGACCTGCTATTTTCTCTGCAAATAAAGGTTTGAACACCCCTCGATATGCCACAGTTAAAGGGATCATGATGGCAAAAAGAAAACCCTTAACAGAAATCTCCCTATCTGAAGTGGGAACTTCTGTTGAACCTTTAAGTTTGTTTGAGCATTTTGAATTGCCTAAAGAGCGTCCAGAAGTGCGCTTCTTAGAGGGAGAGCCTCAAGAGCAAGCCAAAACTCTTGTAAATTTACTCAGAAATGAAGCAAAAGTGATTTAAAAAGAGGATAAAGATATGAACACCCTCATTTTTTTAGAACAACAAAATGGAAAAATAAAAAAATCCAGCCTTGAACTTCTAAGTGTTACCAATAAGGTCTCCGTTCTATTGGCTGGTCCTCAAAGCCTTGAGAGTGCAAAAGAACTAGAAAACTATGACATTCAATCCATTTTTTACTCTGAAAAAGAAGAGCTTAAGGACTTTAATCCCGAAATTTACTTTTCTTTCCTTAAAGAAGCTATAAATAAAATTAACCCTGATTTGATTTTGGCTTCTGCAACTCTTTTAGCTAAAGATATTTTTCCACGCCTGGGCGCCCATCTTCAGACAGCCGTCGTCTCTGATGCCACTGAATTAAAAGTCGAGGACTCTAAAGTCGCCGTAAGAAAACCTCTTTATTCCGGCAAATGCTTAGCAAAAGTTTCTTTTAAGGATCATGTAAAAAAAATTATTTTAATGCGCCCCAACCAACTGCCATCCCCTAAAAAGCTTGAACAGCCTAATAACCTTTCACCTCAGGAAATTGTTTTTTCACCGCCTTCTGATCTAAAAACGCTTTTAAAAGAAATTGTAAAGGGCACTTCTGGCAAAGTGGATCTCTCTGAAGCGAGCATTATCGTTTCTGGAGGAAGAGGCATGCAAGATCCTAAAAACTTCAAACTTCTTGAGGATCTGGCTCAAGTTCTAGGAGCTGCCGTAGGAGCTTCCAGAGCTGTTTGTGATGCTGGATGGGTCCCTCACTCCATGCAAGTGGGACAAACAGGGAAAACTGTCGCCCCTAATCTATACATTGCTTGTGGAATTTCTGGAGCCATTCAACATCTTGCTGGAATGAGTGATAGTAAAGTCATTGTGGCCATTAATAAAGATCCTGAAGCTCCTATCTTTAAAAAAGCCACTTATGGAATTGTGGGCGATGCCCTGGAAATTCTTCCTTTGCTGACTGAAGAATTCAAAAAAATTCTTCATTAAATGAAACATTCAAAAGTTTTTCACTACCTGGTTTGGCTATTTTACCGCTTACTCTCCTGGAGTTGGAGAATCACCGTAGAAGAGCACCCTTTTGTGTCAAAGCTTCTTAAAGAAAAGCGCCCCATTATATTAGCTCATTGGCATGGAGATGAACTGGCACTCATCCACTTGGTTAAACCATACAAACTCGCCACGATGACTTCCCAAAGCCAAGATGGAGAAATTGTTAATTTTGTTATTAATAAACTAGGAGGAGCCACATCCAGAGGCTCCACTTCCAAAGCTGGAGTCAGCGGACTTTTAGGACTTGTTCGACTAATACAAAAAGGACAGACGGCGTCCATTGCTTTAGACGGTCCTCGAGGCCCTTACCATGAAATCAAACCTGGTGTATTTGAACTCTCTCGCTTAACGGGAGCTTACATCGTTCCTGTTGGCGTTTCCTGCTCACACTTTTTTCTGTTTAAAAGGTCTTGGAATAAAGCCTATCTCCCTTACCCCTTCACAAAAGTCCATATAGTATTTGATAATCCCCTGAGTCCTATTGAAAAACATCAAGACCCTAAAGACCCCCACCTGAAAGAAGTTCTCAAGTCCAAACTAAATGATGCAAAGCGAAAGTCAAAAACCTAACCTAGACCTCCTTCCTTGTTCCATTAGCGTTTTAAAAAACATATGCTATCATCATGATAATATTAAATTTATTTTGAAAGGTTGTTTTTATGATTCTTAGAAATTTATTTCTTATTGTTTTATTTTGCTTTGCATTTCAACTTAAAGCTCAAACTCTAGCCGTTGTTGGCAAATCAACGATTTCCCTTCAAGAGTTTAAGAAAAAATATGAAAAAATTAAAAGTCAAACCATTAATCCTCCCTCTCCGAGCACTTTCCTTGAAGACCTTATTCGCTTTGAAATTGGTGTTCAGGAAGCAGAAAAAGAAGGCCTGAGAAATGATCCCTTGGTTAAAGAAAAAATAAAAGAAGTGCTTTATAAATACTTTGTTGAAAAACATATAGGTAAAAAAGTTGAAAAAATCAAAGTGACAGAAAAAGAGATGAGAGAATACTATAAAAACAATCCTGAAATTCGAACCAGTCATATTCTCATAGAGTTTTCCCCTAATGCCACCCAAAAACAAATAGAAATTGCAAGAAAACGTGCTCTTGAAATTTATAATGAAGTGAAAAAAAGCAAAGAACCTTTTGAAAAACTCGTAAAACTTTATTCTGATGACACTATCAGCAAACGATATGGCGGTGATATTGGTTACCAATCTCGTACCACTCTCATACCAACATATTATGAAGCTGCAAAAAAAATGAAAATAGGAGAAATCAAGGGACTTATACGGTCCAGATATGGGTTTCATATTATAAAACTCACTGGGCGACGAACTTACTCTCAAGCTAATAAGCAACAAATTCGTGCTGCGGTTTTTGATCTTAAGAGAAAAAAGATCTTTGATCAGTTTTTCAGAAAGTTAAAAAGAAAATATAAGATTAAAGTCAAAAAAAGTCTTCTTAGAAAAATTAAATGAAAGCCATAATTTTTGCTGTTTTTTTTCTGCTCTCTTTTTGCAGCAGAAAACAATCTCTGATCCAGAAAAAGATTCTAGAAGTTAATGATATCTCTTTTTCAGCAAAAGATTTTGCTAAAGAG
>RFKI01000164.1 GCA_003694355.1 Bdellovibrio sp. | reverse complement strand
TACCCTGACAGACGTTATCGCAAAGTTGGGACCTTTTCAGGTTTAAGTTTAAAGAAAGCTTTTAATGGAGAGTTTTAAAAACGAGGAGAAGTGTCATGAACACATTAAAAAAACTAACTTTCACTTTTTTACTCGGAGGAGTTATGCTGAGCTTAAGCGGCTGTCCAAAGCCCAAGTCCAACCGCCAAAGGGTGGGCGTCGTTGCTCCTGGGCAACGAGTTGGTTTTGGATCTGGAGCTACCAATTGCAACCCGGCCATCTCCCCCTGTGCTTCCATAAATCCGCAGTCCAGCTATATTGGCTCTTTTATAGGGAACAGCTCCCAGTTTAATACGCAAATCTCCTTAAGTCTCTATAAGGACCCCAATGGAGCCATCTCTGCAGCAGGACTTGTTTTTCTTTTCGGCCAGCCTCTTTGCACACAAATAACCAATCCCGTTCCTCCAGCTCCTGGTGTGTACCAAGTCACTCAAACCTTGCAGCCAGGACAGATGGACCCCACAACAGGACTGATCACAGGTCTTGTGTTGGATGCCCAAAACGGAGCTAACAGAATGGAGTTAGTTATTCAAAACCTGATTCCTCTTGCTCCCACAGGCGGCAGCTTTATTGCTTGCGATGGCGTTGACGGTTTTCAGGAAGCTTCGATCTCTTTTACAATCCGAAGCACTCTTGTTAACGGTTTTGCTGGAGTTTGTGAAGCCAAAGGCTATGCTGACATGACTCAACAAGTTTCATGCCAGTAGTTTAAAAGGAGTCTATGAATGAAAACCCTCGCTGCTTTTATCTTAATGATGTGTGTGTTAGCTGGATGCTCTGTGCGGAATCTGACTAGCACTTCCAGCATTGACGGCACCTATGTGAATCAAGCCTTTAGCCAAATGTTTTCGTCCTCCCTAGCGATAAGCACGCTCAACACATCAGCCATAGAAGAGCTTTTTAACAACCTCAACACCATCACTTATTTTGCTGAAGCTCCCAGTGACATGGGTCCTCCTCAAAGCCTTATTTCTCTTGCTGATTTTCAATTTATGGGGATGCCAGAAAACACTTCTCCCTACGACTTTGACTTCGTACAAATCTTTTTTTTAACCAACTTTGTTGAAAACAAGGTGACTTTGGTTATTTATATAGAATATCAAAACCAGCCTTACTTAAAAGTATTTGAAAATAATCCTCAAGACCCCATCGAATTTAATGAAGAGTTTGTTGTAGTGATGTACGACGCTCAATCTCAGTCTCCCGCTTTCACCCTGCACTCTTTTGATTTAAACAAGGTTTATAACAATATGTTAGCTGACACCATTCAGCTCCACATGTTTTTAATAGATGAAAATGGTGAAGAAGTGAGTAATGGAAAGTTTTCTTCTTTAATTGGATTTGGACTTCCGTAAACTCTTGTCAAAGTCATCCTCTTTCGTTTTAATAAGAGAAAGGGGATCCTTATGGCTTTACCTCTCTGGGTAGAATTTTTTGAAGAGTTGCAACATGTACGAGGCCGCTCAAAAAATACTGTTATGGCCTATCGACATGATCTTGAGCTTTATGAAGAGTTCAAACAAAAAAAATCTCCCATCTCTTTTTTTTATAACTTCCTTAAAAAGAAAAATCTAAGCCCTCGCTCTCAAGCTCGAGTGATCAGCAGCGTTCGCACTTATCTGAAGTTTTGCGAGTCCCATGGCCTGAAAGCTCCAGAACTTCGAGAACTTCACCCCCCACGAGTCAAAACCAAACTTCCCAAGCCTTTAAGCCTTGAAGAGTTTCAAAAACTATACAAAGCCTGTAAGGCTGACAACATTTATAAAACAGGACGCAACCAAATCACCCTTTTATTACTTTATGGCTTGGGTTGCCGAGTTTCCGAACTGATTCAGTTAAACACCTATGACTTTAATGAAACAGACGGGTGGTTAAAAATTATTGGAAAAGGGCAAAAAGAACGCCTTGTTCCTTTAACCCTAGAGCTCCAAAAAGAGCTGAAAGACTACCTCACTCACATCCGTCCACACCTTCTTAAAAAAGACATTCCATCTATTCTTATTAATGATCGAGCTCAACGCCCCAGTCGCGTAGATATCTGGAGATGGCTGGCGGCCTGGTCTAAAAATGCGGGCTTTCAAGAGCCAATCAACCCCCACCGTTTTCGACACGGTTGCGCAACAGCCCTACTGGAAGGCGGGGCTGACTTACGATCCATACAAATGCTTCTAGGACACTCTAGTATTCAAACCACTCAAATTTATACAAGTGTTACCACACAAAAAATCCAAGAAACCATTCAAAAGCATCACCCACTATCTCTTGAAAAAGAATCTTATTGAGCAATGGCCAAAGGCTCTATAGAAAGTCCAGGAAGTTTTTGGTGAGGTAAAATGGCTTTAGGAAAATAGTGCTTTAAAATCTGAAGATAAGAAAAGCCTTGAGAAGCATAAAAGCGGCTCCCCCACTGACAAAGCCCCACTCCATGTCCTAACCCTCGTCCATTAAATATGACCTTATTATTCTTCCAGGTAATATGAAAATGAGCGCTTTTAATTTTTGAAAAGCCAAAAAGTCTCCGCAACTGTTGAGGTGTTATAAAAACAGGTTTATCCATACCCCAAAATTCAACCTGAATTAACGAAGCTCTTTTAGATAAAGAGTATTTAGAGATAAAAAAACTTTTAATGGGCTGCTTTATTTTAAAAAAACGTTGCAGTTTCCTGACAAAAAAAGATTCTGAAAACTGAGCTTTCCATACAAAACGAGGGCTCAAAGCACAAACTTCATCTTTTACCCTTCCATTCTTTAAACCATTGCCCCATAC
>RFKI01000163.1 GCA_003694355.1 Bdellovibrio sp. | reverse complement strand
ATCCTTCTTTTGGCATTAATATACTCTTCCATACTTTTATAACGGTCCTGATGGTTTTCTGCTAGATTTGTAAAAACAATGTTTTTGGGAGTAAAAGTTTTAACATGCTCCAATTGAAAGCTTGAAACCTCTGCTATAACAACTTTAGGTTTTTCTTCAAGCATCAAATAAGAAGACAGTGGTTCACCAAAGTTGCCACCCACCCAACAAGGAATCTCTGATTCCTTTAAAAATTGCTTAATCAAATAGGACACTGTTGTTTTCCCATTGGTACCTGTAACCGCAATGACAGGTTCGTCAATAAACGAAGAGGCAAACTCAAATTCACCAGTCACCTCAACACCCTGATTTCTTGCATACTCAAAAATTTTCAAATGCGGAGAAATACCAGGACTTAAAATAATCAAATCCTGTTGAAGAAAGGTTCTCGGATTATGTCCTCCAAGTTCATATTTAACAGGAACCCCTTCCATTTGCTCTATATAATCAGAAAGTTCGGGCTTGGATTTATGGTCACTCACTGTCACATCAGCGCCTTGACTCACCAAAAACTTAGATAGAGCTACTCCTGTTCGAGCTAAACCAACAACTAAAATCTTTTTACCTTTTAACTCTGAATACTTTTGCATATTTTACCTCTTACAAACTACCTTAGTTTCAAAGTGCTTAAGCTTAAAACAGCCAATAAAATAGATACGATCCAAAAACGAACGATGATTTTAGACTCCTCCAACCCCTTTAATTCAAAATGATGGTGAATCGGGGCCATACGAAAAACTCTTTTTCCTGTTAACTTAAACGATGCCACCTGAGCAATAACAGATAATGCCTCTACCACAAAAACCCCGCCTAAAACAACTAGAAGCAATTCATTTTTTGTTAACACCGCCAACATCCCCAAAAAGCCACCCAGACTTAAACTACCCACATCTCCCATAAAAACCTGTGCTGGGTAAGAATTATACCACAAAAATCCAAGACCTGCGGCGACAACTGCTGTTGTCAACGGAACCAATTCCCCAGCCCCTCGAACAAAAGGGATCGCCAGATATTTAGCTAACTCAAAGTGGCCTGTCACATAGGCAAAAAGCATAAAAGTCATAGAAGCAACCATAATGGGAACTATCGCCAACCCATCTAGTCCATCTGTTAAGTTCACTGCATTTGCACAACCTACAATCACAAAAGAGGCAAAAACAACGTAAAACCACCCCAATTCAATCTGGACATCTTTAAAAAAAGGCACCGTCAAGTGAGTGTCCAGATTGCCTGTATAGACCAGAAGAAAAACAACAAATCCTGAAAGTAAAAACTCCCCCAATAAACGAATGCGACCAGAAAGCCCCTTTGTATTCTTCTTTATCACCTTCAAATGATCATCTATATACCCTATCAGTCCAAAGCCAGACATAATTGAAAGCGCTGCTAACACCTTCATATTTGTTAAGTCCACCCACAAAAGAGCTGGAGCCAAAGCACTTAAAAGAATGAGTGTTCCACCCATTGTCGGCGTTCCCATTTTTTTTAAATGAGACTGTGGTCCATCATCTCGAATGGTCTGGCCAATCTGTCTTTTAACCATTCTTCGAATAAAGTAAGGACCACTTAACCAACACACAATAAAGCTTGTAAAAAAAGACAGGAATGCTCGAAAAGTAATGTACTTAAAAACATTCAAAGCCGAAAACTGATCGGCCCATTCATATAACCAGCGGTAAAGCATTTATAATCCTACTTGTTCACAGTTCCACGCTTTCAACACACGTTCCAATTGCATGCCTCGAGACCCTTTCACCACAACAACATCTGACTTATTTAACATGTTTTTAACCTCGAGTGCAAGAGATTCATTGTAACCATCTGAAATTATTATATTTTTCGACTGCCTCTCTTGATCGAAACCTCTTTTGAAATCACTGGCATGAGGACCCATAAACCACACCGTCTCAATATCTGATTGAGCCACAATTTGTCCTAGTTTCTCGTGAAGACGAGCCGAATGTTCCCCCAACTCGAGCATTTCACCAAGAATGGCCACCTTCTTTCCTCCAGCTCTCAAAGGCAGCTCATAAATGTTTCGAATCAATGCCGCCATACTTTCCGGATTGGCATTATAGGCATCAAAAATAATTGTAGCCCCCACTTCAGGAACTTCTAGTTTTTGCCCGCGCCCCCAAAAAGATTTCAAGTGACCTAAGTTTTTCCAGATTTTTTCTGGTGGAAGCCCCACAGCAAGAGCAATAGCACTAGCCGCCATTACATTTACTATATTTTGCCGTCCAAAAAGATCCAGTTTCTGTTGACCCTCCACACCTCCAATATGGCCCACAATCTCTATAAAATCCAACCCCATGGATTGAACACGCAAGCTCACATCCACACCTGATGTATACGTCGAAAAAGTTATTATTTTTTCCCGCTGATTTTTCGAGCGCTCATACATTTTTTGGCAATACTCATTGTCCAAATTAAAAATCGCAATAGCATTTTTATTAGAAAGGTAAATTTCTTCTTTAGCTTGAGCCACCTTCTCTAAAGAGCCTAAATGCCCCACATGAGAATGCCCAACCGTTGTCACAACCACCACATTCGGCTCAGCCACTTCTGAGAGCAATTGAAGCTCTCCGCTATGGTTCATGCCCATCTCAACCAAAACAACTTCATCTTCCTGAGGATCCAAATCTAAAAGTGTTAAAGGAACCCCCCAATGGTTGTTAAAACTCTTAGGACTGGCCTTAACTTGAAAGTCCGAACTTAACAAAGTTCGAGCAAACTCTTTTGTGGATGTTTTCCCATTGGAGCCCGTAATACCGACCACCAATGCCTTTGATTTCTTTCGCCAAAAATGTCCTAAATCCTGGAGGGCTTTTAAGGTATCAGGCACGCGAAAAACAGAGATATCCGTTCCTTTCCAGATCTCTTCAGGAACATCCCTATGTACCAGTAATCCCTTTACCCCCTTCTTCAAAGCCTCTTTCAAAAAGTCATGCGCATCATAAGTCTCTCCTGCAAGCGCCAAGAACAACTTATTTGTTAAGTCTAGCCTGGTATCTGTTCCTACCCCATAAAATAACTGACATCCTTTATTTAAAACGTCTGCCCCTGTTGCTTGTACAACATCATCAAAACAAATGGGAGTATGCATCTTCTGCCACCTTTATATCGCTAAAAGGGATTTTTTTCCCTTTGATTTCTTGATAGTTCTCATGCCCTTTACCAGCTATAAGAACAATATCACCTTTTTGAGAAAAAGATAAAGCTTCTTCAATGGCTTTTTGACGATCAACTTGCACCGTAACCTTCTTCCCCACCAAGCTCTCAAAACCCTCCAAGGCTTGTTCAATAATGCTTTCTGGAGGTTCTTCTCTGGGGTTATCCGAAGTTAAAAAAACATGATCTGAAAACTGCAAGGCAGCTTCCAACATCAAAGGCCTCTTGCCTTGATCCCGATTCCCCCCACAGCCAAAAACAGTAAGAAGTTTCACTGGCTTTTTTGAAGGCTTTAACCTTCTCAAAGTTTCTCCCACCGTCCTTAAAGCGTCACTGGTGTGGGCATAATCCACAAAAACATATCTATCCGTAATGGAGGAAACTCTCTCCAAACGTCCAGGAACCACTTTAAGAGAAGATAACCCTGCCTGAATGGTTTGCTCCGAAATCCCATGAAGTAAAGCGGTAGCAATAGCCGCTACGGCATTGTAAACGTTATGAAGGCCAATCAACGGCAAGAAAAAACGTGAAGATCCCTTAAGGGATTTCAACTGAAAGTGAGTGCCTTCCAATGAAGCCTCTATAACACGAAACTGAAAATCACTTTGAGTTGTCCCATAGGTCCATCGTCGCGCCTGAAGAGAAACAGAAATCGCCTGGCCATATTGATCATCTACGTTAACAAGAGCATGTTTTAGCTTTTTGGAAGAGGCCTCTAACACTTCTGTAAATAGCTTTTCTTTTTCATTAAAATATTGTTCTTGAGTGTGATGATAATCCATATGATCTCTAGAAAGATTTGTAAAAACAACTGTATCAAAATGAATGCCATTAACACGTTTTTGAGCCAAAGCATGGCTAGACACTTCAAAAGCAACGGCTCGAGCTCCTAACTGCAAAAACTCATAGAGACGCCGGTTAAGGGTAATCGCATCAGGAGTCGTTAAAGCACTTTCCCATACTTTGTCCTTGAAATGATGATCAATGGTTCCCAAAACCCCCATAGGTAAGGAAAACTGATTAAAAATCTTTTCTAAGATATACGTTGTTGTGGTTTTCCCATTCGTTCCTGTAACTCCAATACAAATTAATTTTTCTGAGGGTTTTTCATAAAAAAAGTGCGCTAGCGAAAAAATCACATCTCTGGTGTTTTTAACCGGCAAAACTGCCCCTTGATAAGATGACGGAATCTGACTCATGTCTTCAACCACAAGGCCAATAGCTCCCTTTTCACAAGCCATAGAAATAAAATCATGTCCATCAACCTTATGCCCCCTAACAGCTATAAATACATCTCCAGGAAAAACAGCTCGAGAATCCAGTTTTAAAGACTGAACTTCTCTAGCAGGAGCTTGTCCTTTATAAAATTCACCATATATGGAAAAAAGTTGAAAAACATTCATTCTATTTTTTTACTATCTGAAGACAAATAAAGCACTACATCATCTCCAGGATGCAAAGGGCTGTCAACCTTTGGAGAAAAGAAATAAACACGTCCAGTCCCTTTAACTTTCAAGCGAACTGGCACTCCTTCAAACAAAGAAAGCGCTTCCCTTAAGGAAAGCCCCTTTAGCTGTGGCACTCGCCCACTCTCTTTAAAAGGAATTGTTCGTTTCCTATCTGTATTCTTTTTAGAGCGGGCAGGATTTAAAACTAAATTCTTTAGAGATACAGAAGATGGTAACAAATTATTTTTTCTAATAATATACCTTGCTATTTTGGAAAACACTGGAACAGCCACAGTAGACGCATAATACTCCGGCCACGGCTCATCCACTGCAACATAAACTAAATACTTAGGACGGTTGACAGGGAAAAAGCCAACAAAACTGGAGAAATAAGCTTTCTTCTTGTATCCTCCATTTATGAAGTCTACCTTCTGAGCTGTCCCCGTTTTTCCAGCAACAGGATAACCCTCAATGCGTGCCAAATGACCCGTTGCCCCCTCTGCTGTCACCCCATTTAACATCAGTTTCAATGTAAAAGCTGTGTTTTCATCAAGCACTCTTCTTAATTTAGTGGGCTTAACCCATGTTTTTTTACTTGTAACTGGGTCTACATATCCTTTTATCAAATAGGGGCGGTATAAAATACCTCCATTGGCTATGGCCGCATAGGCTGCAGCGATCTGCAAAGGTGTGGCTGTCATTCCTTGCCCAAAAGAAATATTGCTAAACAAATGTTTGCCCCACGGTGGAGAACGCAAAATCCCCTTTCCTTCTCCAGGAAACTGAATCCCTGTTTTTTGACCAAAACCGAAATCTTTTAAAATTTGATAAACTCGATTTTGCCCCAGCTCAAAAGCCACCTTAGCAATCCCGACATTGGAAGAATGAGATAGAATCTCCTCTAAAGAGAGAAAAGTTGGTTTTTTATAACGATGAGCATCTCTAATCTTTCTTCTGCCAATCTTCAAGACCCCTTCCCCTATATTATATTTTTTACTTGGAAACGCTGTTTTATATTTTAAAGCCGCTGCAACAATAAAAGTCTTTATTGTACTTCCTTGCTCAATAGCATCAGTCACAAGCACATTACGCCTTAAAGAAGGACTATAATGAGTAGGATGGTTCAAGTTATATCCTGGATATTTTCCCATTGCCAAAATCTCACCCGTTTGTACATCTAAAACCATTCCCATTGCTGATTTGGCATTGTACTTTAAAAAAGTCTCTTGTAATTCTTTTTCAAGGAAAAATTGTAAGTCACTATCAATTGTCAAAATAATATGTCCACCTTCAGGCTCTGAAAGGAAAACTTGACCATTAATAATAAGGGGCCTACCCCGAGCATCTCTTCTTATTTTTAAACGTTTATCATGTCCCCTTAGAAAATTATCATATTCTAACTCCAAACCTTCAAGACCTCTATTATCTCGGCCTACAAAGCCCAAAACCTGAGATAAAAGGTTGTTATTGGGATAAATACGTAATGGCTCTTCCACAAAAGAAAAACCACGCACAAGATGCTTACGTATTTTATCAGCCTCGCCTTTTGAAAGAGAGCGTTTTATCCAAACAAATCTTTTTTGTTTTTGTCGAATTTTTTTTAAAATCTTGCGATAAGAAATCCCTCCAAGGACTCGAGCTATTTTCTTAGCAGCTTTCTTTTTATTTTTAATCAAAAAAGGATCCGCAAACAAGGAGTAGGAAGCCACTGTCACGGCCAAATCTTTTTGATTCCTGTCTAGGATAGATCCTCTTCTGGATTTCAAAATTAAAAATTTTTTAAATTGTCTTTTTTTTAAAGCAAGAAGTTTTTGATCAGGAAAGATCTGTAATTGTAGTCCTCGACCTAAAATAATGGCCCATAAACAAAAGAAAAACAGGAAAATATAAACAATGCGTGCTTTCATAGATCTCTTTCTTTTTGCTATTGACGTATGGCTATTTCCTTATCTGCAACTTGAATAAATTGACCACTTCGAGCTTCAGAGAGCGTCAGTCTGGAAATAGCAATTTGACGGACCCTTTCTGGTCGTGTCATTTCTGCCCACTGCAAAGCTAACATTCTTTTATGGTCCATCAGCCTCTTTAACTGTTCGGATTCCTTAAGAACAACATACCCCACTCTGACCACTTCCATTTTAATCATAACAATGGAAAAAAGAGAAATGATTATAATAAAGAGACTCAAATAAGGTTTAAACAACTCCCTTAAAGAATGTGGCCAATACGCTCTCATGTTTTCCTCCTTTCAAAAACTCTCAAATAGGCGCTTCTTGCCCGAGGATTTTTCTTTTTTTCTTCCCATTTGGGTTTGACCACTTTTTTGGTCAAAACTTTTCCCAATCCTTTTTCTTCAAACTCTTTAAATAAATACTTCACAATACGATCTTCTAAAGAATGAAAAGAAATCACCAACAACCGACCCTGATCCCCCAAAAAAGACACCAAATGAGGCAAACCTTGCTGGATTTCCTGAAGTTCCTGGTTCACCTGTAATCGAAGAGCTAAAAAAAACTGAGTGGCAGGATGCTTTCCTTTTTGTCGCCACCCTTGCACTCTGGCAATTAAACCAGCTAACTGACCAGTTGTTGAAAATCGACGCGTTTTACGTTGATTTAAAATGGCATCCACCACCCGTTCGGGTCTCCGCACTTCTCCTAACTCCTTAAACAGCTTTATTAACCCTGACTTAGACCAGGTGTTTATAATCTTCGCCGCTCCCACCTCTGTCGGGTCCAAGCTCTCCCCCTCTGAACGATCCATTCTCATATCTAATGGACCATCTTGATAAAAGCTGAATCCTCGTTCTGCTTGATCCAGCTGAGGAGAACTCACCCCCAAATCAATTAAAATAGACTGAAAATAAATTTCTTTATCCATCCCTGAACTGTTTTCTAAAAAGGGGCTCAGCAAAAGATCATCCCTACTCAATTCTGAAAACTTTTTATGGATCATAAAAAATCGATCTTTAAAATTTTGAAAATACATCTTCCCATAACGAACAGCCTCCTCATCTCGATCGAGAGCTACCAATTTCACTTGAGGAAACTTCTCCAAAATAGCTCTGGCATGTCCCCCTCGCCCAAACGTTCCATCCAATACATAAGAGTCTTCATTCTCTTTTACATATAAGTAAGAGAGAACCTCCTGCAGTAAAACAGGCTGATGCAGCTCTTTTTGCTTTTTGATGTCTATACCTATATTCATGCTAACCCAATCTCTTTCTTTTTTTCCGTCAACTCCCCAATCACCTTTAAACTTTGCTCAAAAACATTGGCCATATTTTGATGAAGCTCATTCCAACTCTTTTCTGACCATATTTCAAATTTATTTTGCATCCCTACAAGAACCACAGACTCTTCCAACTCCGCAAACTTTCTCAAGGAAGAAGGAATTACAAAACGCCCTTGAGCATCCATCTCCACTTTCTGACCACAAGACAAATAAAACCTCTGATACATCTGAACAGCAGGATCAAAAGAAGAGAGTCTTGAAATTCGCAGCTCTAACTCTTCCCATTCAGGTAACATATAAACGTCTAAACATCTTTTTTGCTGATACTGGCTATTTGTTATAACAAGAGAGGCTTTCTGACCTGATTCAAAGCTCTTTCTGCAAGGGGATGGCAACTTAAGTCTTCCCTTGGCATCAAGCTTACACTGAAAACTCCCTCTAAACATATCAGGTCTTCCTAACCTTATTAAAAAGCTCGTTCTGAGCCCTTTTAGTCCACATCAGTCCACTTTATTCCACTTTAAAACCATAGAGTCTGTGCGTCAAAAAACTCAAATAAAAATAGTCTTTACTCCAAAGACAAATGGCTATGAGAAAATTTTTCCTCTTTCCCCTACAAAGGTCATAGAATCACTCAACTTTTAAGAGCACTTCATCTAAAAATCTCATAGAATAAAAGGGGGAGGAAAATATCATATGATGATGGACTGCCCAAAGTGTGGGTTTAATCAGCCAAAAGACCAATACTGTGCTAATTGCGGAATTGATGTGGAAAAATACCTCAAAGAAAAGCCTCATAAACTAAAAAATTTTTTATCCTCTCCAAAGACTCAAATCACCGGAATTGTTATCGCTATTTTTCTTCTAGTGACTTTCGTTTACATCTCCCAGCAAAACAAATTAAACCTCCAACCTCAAACACCTGAAAACCCCTCTCATATCGCTGCTGTCAATCAACAAGAAAACAAACAAAAAACCTTTTTATCCTCAAAAAGAAAATTAAAAAAAGCTAACTCCCCTAAAACTTCTCCTAAACGTTCTGCCATCACGCCAGCTTCAAACATCCCTAAAAAGCCAAACACCTCAAACACAAGTAAAGAAGCACAAAAAGGTCTTTTTGAAGAAAACCCCTTTTCCCTCAGTATTTCCTTCGCAACAGCCTCCACCGTACAACTTGCTCAAATCCTCCGAGAACACTCCAAAGACCCCTCTCAACCCACGATCCCCATTAAAGACATTCCCCTGTCTTCTGTTTTTATCTTTTCTGACTACACAAAAACATCTCGATCTTCTTCGAACAATCAAATTAAAGATTCCACCTTTATTGAGTACTTTTCCGAAGAACCCTCTGAACATCCTTATGGGTTAACGGTTCACATTGAAGCAAATCATAAAACAACCAAAATATCTGGCCAACTCCTCTTTCCAAATAAAAAAAGAGAGCCACAAGAAAAAAGATTTTCCCTTTCTCTGCCCACCCCTCCTCTTGAGTCCGCCACTCTTATTCATCACCTTCTTTCATCTATACAACTCCAAGAACCCCAGCCCCCATCGTCTCCTCTTTCCGTATTCAACCCTCTTCCCCAAGAAGAAGGCTCTGCGGAAGAACAGGGGGCGGAGTTTTTGATTCTGATCAAAAGGGTAGACTAAAAAAACTGCTCGACTATTTTGTTGAAGTGCGCCGCAGCAACTAGACAGATAAATCAACCTGGGTCATCCCATAAAGGTCTTGAAAGAGAGCCCTGAAAAAAAGAGCTCATGAGATACCATCAAAACCCAAAACATTTGAACGAAACATAAACACATTTGTTCATGCTCTTTAAGACGTTGAGTTGAAAAACACTTT
>RFKI01000162.1 GCA_003694355.1 Bdellovibrio sp. | reverse complement strand
TCAGAAGGAGGAGGATTTTCAACAAGAGGTGGAGAAAGCTCCGTTGTCTTGATTAAAGGTTCTTCCACAGAAGGAGTCTTATCAAGAGAGATGGGAGAAGGCTCTGGTTGAGATGATTGTTCTTCAAGAGAAGGAAGAGACGTATTTGCAGGCTCTGGGAAGGGGGTGCGATTGGGAGAAGAGTTGTGTTGGAGTTGACCTTCTGAAGACAAGGCATTGAGGCTTTGTGAGGTCCAGAAGCCTTCTTCATGACCTTCTTCCTCGCTTTCATTAATTAAATCAAGGTCAAGATCTTCTTCATTATGAGAGCTTTTAGAGAGGGAGGGTGTCGAAGGGGCATGTTCAGGAAGGTGCAGTTCTAAAAACTCTTCTCCCGCAGCATCTTTTTCAGGAGCGGACAGCGGAGTGGAAGGTGAGATGGAGCTTTGAGTTTTTGGGGAAGTTTCTAAGTCTGGTTTTATTTCAGGAAGTTCGAGGTAATCAGATAGCTTCTGTGTTTTTGTTTTTGTAACTAGTTTTTCAATGATTTGTCTTAATTGGCTGGCTTCAAAGGGTTTTTCCAGGTGCGCATCGGCTCCACAGGCTTGGAACTTATCTTCATCAAGTTCCATAAACCCGCTCCAGATAAGAACCACAGGGATTTTGGATAATTCAGGGTCTTCCTTAAGCTTGGAGCAGACCTCATATCCGCTAAGTTTTTGTAACAAGACATCTGCAAAAATGATATCTGGATGAAATTGACGGGCAACAGCTTCCACATCAATACCTACATTCACAGCAACAACTTCTACAGCAAAATCCTGCAGAGCAAGCTGGAAGACCTTTTTGATAGCACTGCTTTCATCAGCTAATAAGACGCGTAAAGCCATATAAAAAGTAAACGATGATTCTAAAAGAGAGTCAACTGCTGCATTGACTCCGCCTTTGTATCTCTTTACTATAACTAACTGTGTTATCTTTAATTTCTATTATTGACCGCTATTTGATTCGAAGTTTTCTGCTTTATTTTATTGCTGGGTTAGCTGTTTTTGTAACTCTTTTTTTGGCTATTGATTTTGTGTCTTCACTAGCGAATTTGAAAGCGCCTCTCAACTCTTTGCTGCATTATTATTTGTACTCTATTCCTTCTGTGATTTATCAGATGATTCCTGTAGGAGCTCTTGTTGGAATCTTATTTACTTTATCTCAGCTCAATAAAGGAAATGAACTGATTGCTCTGTTTAGTTTAGGAATGAGCTTGGCAAGAGTGAGTTTGCCTCTACTGATTTTAATATTGATCATCTCTTTTTTTTCTTTCTTTATGGAAAACACTTTACTTCCTGTTTTAAATCAAAAAAAGAACTATGTGTATTACATGGAGTTAATTCATCGGCCGGAAATGTATGCCTCCATTAAGACCAATAAAATTTGGTTTCGCTCCAAGAATGTTTTGTTTAATGTGCGCACATTGGATGTGAAAGGAGCTCAGGCTCAAGGTGTTAGTTTTTTTTATTTCAATAAGGACTGGAAACTTTCACAGGTCTTAAAAGCCTCTAAAGCTCATATTCAAGGAAAAAAGTGGATTTTAGAGGATGGGCAAATCACTCTTTTTGTCCCAGAAAGCAGTTTTCCTTTAACTCAGTCTTTCCAGAAAAAGGAGGTTCTTCTGGATACAGAAGTTATTGATGCCAGGGAGGCTGTTCGCTCCTCAGATACATTAAGTGCTAATGAGTTGGCTCAGTTTATTAAAAAGAACAAGGAGGCTGGGTTGGATACCACTCGTTATGAAGTGGATTACCATTCAAAATTCAGTTTCCCCTTTGCTGCTTTTGTTATGTCGTTGATGGGAATTCCTTTTGCTGTTTCTAGAGTGAGGCAAGGAGGAAATGTAAAAAATATTGGTATTTGTTTGGGGCTGGCTTTTGTTTATTGGCTTTTGTATAGTGCCTTTATTACTCTTGGACGTTATGGACATCTTCCCCCTGTGCTAGCTGCCTGGGGCCCCAATGTTTTACTTACATTCTCTTTCTTATTTTTCCTTATAAAGATAAGAAAGTAAGAGCAGGAAGAATGTTTTAAGAAAGAAATAAGAGGGAGGACATCGAGATGTTAAAGTATTTTATTCAAAAGGGACCTAGTTTCTCAAACCCTTATGAGAATGACCCTTTAATGGATGCCTTTTTAAGGCGGTACTTGTTAGGAGAGCAGCTTGTTGAATTAAAGGAATTTGGCCAAAAAATTGTTGATGAAGTGGAGTCAAAAGGGATGGAGGCTGAATCCTGTCCTCCTCAGCATCAACCTTTTGACCCTTGGGGTAGCCGGATTGATCAGATTAAGGTTTCAGAGGCCTGGGAGTGGTTACACCAGTTTTCGGCCAAAGAGGGGCTGGTGGCTTTGGGATATGAGCGTCCTTTAGGAAAGCTTTCTCGCCTTTTACAATTTGCAAAACTTTATTTGTTTCACCCTTCCAGTGCTTTTTATACTTGTCCATTAGCCATGACGGATGGGGCAGCCAAACTGATAGAGGTCTATGGGAAGGATGCTTTAACAACAGAGGTTTTTCAACATTTAACTTCTCGAAATGGCAAAGAGTTTTGGACCTCAGGGCAATGGATGACAGAGGCTATTGGAGGATCTGATGTGGGGCTTTCAGAAACCACAGCGGTTCCTCAAGAAGATGGCTCTTTCTTGCTTTATGGAAAAAAATGGTTTGTTTCTGCAACCACCTCTCAAGTGGCTATGGGCTTGGCACGCATTGAAAGAGATGGGAAAGTGGCGGAAGGTAGCCGTGGTTTGAGTGTTTTTTTGATCCCTGTTCATAAAGGAGATCAGAAATGGAATGGACTAGAAATTTTAAGACTTAAAGATAAATTAGGAACCAAAGCATTGCCAACGGCAGAAGTTTTACTAGATGGCACTAAGGCTTATCTCTTGGGGGACGAAGGGAAGGGTGTTAAAATTATTTCGACGTTGTTTAATATCACCCGTCTTTATAATGCATGTACCAGTGTGGCTACGATGAGACGTCTTCTACAGTTATCTTATAGCTATGCGGAAAAAAGGAAAGCTTTTGGAAGGGCAATTAAAGATCTTGCTTTACACAAAAGGCTTCTCAACAAGTTGGAAGCAGAAACTCAAGGAGCTTTTCATTTGGTTTTTTTCACAGCCTTGCAGTTAGGAAAGTCAGAAGTGGATAAAGATCTTCATGCAGAAAAATTACTGCGTTTGTTAACTCCTTTGGCAAAACTTTATACAGGAAGACAATGTGTGTCTGTTGTCTCCGAGCTTGTAGAAAGCTTTGGAGGAGCTGGTTATATTGAGGATACGGGGATTCCTCGTTTTTTGAGAGATGCGCAGGTTTTTTCCATATGGGAGGGAACCACTCATGTTTTATGTTTGGATGTGTTGCGTGCCATTGTTAAAGAACAAGCTTTTGAGGCGTTTTATCAAGAAGTCAGAGAGCGATTGTCTAATGTTAAAACTCAAAAAGAACGCTTGTTTCTGGAAGATATTTTAGAGGGATTGAAGGAACAATTAAGCCAGCTCAGTGATCCTCAAGATTTGGAAGGAGAGATGAGATTCGTTTCGGCTCGCATGGTCTTTGTACTTGTGGGGGCTTTGATGCTGGAGTTTGCTGAACAAGAACCCTCTTTTCAGTTACCAGCTCAGGAATGGTTAAGAAAAACACCCTCGACAATTTATGAACATTGATTTTTAATGTATTGAAATAACTGAAGTTTCTGTCTTTGAAAAAGTGCAGGAAGGAGAAAAGTTTTCTAGAAAGCCTTTAAGGTTCGTGGTATATAGAGGGCCAAAATAAAGGACGATAGGGATGGCTATTTTAGAGGTTTTAAAATTTCCAGATTCTCGACTTCGAAGAAAGTGTCAGGAAGTGGAACAAGTGACTCCTGAACTTAAGAAACTGGCAGAAGATATGCTTGAGACCATGTACCACTATAAGGGGATTGGTTTGGCCGCAGCTCAGGTCAACCAGTTAGTGAGGCTATTTGTTGCTGATGTTCGTCCTAAAAACCCCGAAACAGGAGAATATGATCTGGAAGCTATGACGGAACTAGAAAGACAGGCTCCAATGCCTCTTGTTATTTTTAATCCTGTTATCACTCATAGAGAAGGCAAGGTCACTTATGATGAAGGTTGTTTAAGTGTGCCTTCTTATTTTGAAACCGTAGAGAGGTCTCAAAAAATTATTGTTGAAGGCCTTGATTTAAATGGGCAGCCAATGAAATTGGAAACAGATGGCTTGCTGGCTATCTGCATTCAGCATGAAATTGATCATTTAGATGGCAAGTTATTTATTGATCGGTTAAGTCCTATTAAATCAAACCGAATTAAGGCAAAAATTAAAAAGTTTGGTTATCCACAGGAAGAAAAAGAAGGACAGCCCATTTGAAAAACGTGTTGTTTATGGGAACGCCAGAGTTTGCTCGTTATCAGCTCTGGTCTCTTTTAAATCATCCTGAGTGGAATGTTGTTGGTGTGGTTACACAACCTGATCGTCCTGCTGGTAGAAAAATGAAGCCTCAACCCACGCCCGTTAAAACGTTGGCTTTAGAGCAGGGGGTGCCCGTTTTAGAGACCTCAGGTTCTGTGGATGAGTTAATTCCTATTTTAAAATCCTGGAAGCCAGATGTGGCTCTTGTGGTGGCTTTTGGAAAAATTTTATCTAAAAATTTTTTGGAAGAATTTCGGTCTTTGAACATTCATGCCAGTCTTTTGCCGCGTTGGAGAGGGGCCGCTCCTATTCAGAGGGCCATTATGGCTGGAGATACAAAAACAGGGGTGTGTTTGCAGATCATGACAGAACAGTTAGATGCAGGAGATATTATTGGTTGTCGTGAGGTGGACATTTTGCCTTCAATGAATGCTTGTGACTTGCATGATATTTTAATGAAAAAGTCTCCAGAATTATTTCATGAAATGAAGGCGTATTTAGAAGGGAAATTGCGACCAAAACCTCAATCTTCAGAAGGCGTGACTTATGCTTCTAAAATTAAAAAAGAAGAAGGAGAAATTGATTGGTCTAAAGAAAACAACCAAATTTTTTGCCAGATCAGGGGCCTTGCTTTGGGGCCAGGTACTTTTACTTTTTTTCGAGGAAAAAAGTTAAAGATTCATCGAGGAGAACCTGTTGAGTGTGTTCAAGAGCTTCCCGGAAAGGTTGTGGCCGTCACAAAAGATGACTTTACAGTGGCGTGTGGAAAAGGAGCCTTGAGAATTTTAGAAGTTCAAGAGGCATCTAAAAAAAGGATGTGGGTTTCCGAGTTTTTAAAGGGTCACAATATATCTGTGGGGGACGTTTTGGGAGGAAATAAACATGTCTAATGAATTTCTTGTGGCTCCAAGTATTTTATCTGCAGATTTTTCTTGCTTACAGAAAGAAATTCAATCGGTGGAAGCGGATGGAGCTGACTGGATTCATGTAGATGTTATGGATGGACACTTTGTTCCCAATTTGACTATAGGCCCTCCTGTGGTTCGTTCTTTGCGGCCTGTAACTCAGGTTCCTTTAGATGTGCACCTTATGATTGAGTTTCCAGAAAGGTATATTAAAGATTTTGCTCAAGCTGGAAGTGACTATTTAACGGTTCATGTGGAGGCTTGTAAGGACCCTGTTGCTTGCCTTGAGGAAATCAAGAAATATAAGGTGAAAGCAGGAATCACTTTAAGGCCCTCAACGTCGTTGGAAGCCATTAAGCCAGTGTTGTCAATTGTGGACTTGGTTTTGGTGATGACTGTAGAACCTGGCTTTGGTGGTCAAGCTTTTATGAAGGATCAGGTTCCCAAGATTGAAGAGCTGGACGAAATACGCAAAAAACAAGGATTTTCTTATTTGATAGAGGTTGATGGAGGGGTGAACGATAAAACAGCTTGTTTTTGTAAAAAAGCTGATGTGTTGGTTTCAGGAAGTTATATTTTTCAGCATACTTCTTATAAAGAGGCCATTTTGTCTTTAAAAAAACAAAAAATAGTGGGGTAAATGCAATGGCGATAATGGTTGATGGAGAAACATTAGGGTTAGATGATATTTGGAAAGTGGCTTATCAAAAAGAAGAAGTTCAACTTTCTTCCCAGGCTATTGAAAGGATGAATGCCTCTCGCTCTTATATTGAGCATCGTATTCATAAAGGAGATGTGATGTATGGAGTGAATACAGGCTTTGGGGCATTTAGCCAAGTGAAGATTTCTGAAAAGGATATAGAGCGATTACAGGTGAACTTAATTCGTTCTCACTCTTGTGGTGTTGGAGAGCCCTTTTCCAGAGAGGAGACCAGGGCCGCCATGCTTCTAAGAGCAAACGCTTTAGATGAGATCCAAGCAATAGCTAGAAGAAGATACCGGAGTAAATTTCCAGAAAAAATGGTGCAGGAAGAACTCAAGAAAAT
>RFKI01000161.1 GCA_003694355.1 Bdellovibrio sp. | reverse complement strand
TTGAATTTCCCTTAAACCATATATTTTTCTTAACTTATATGCTGTTAAAAAACCAACCCAACCAAACCCCAAAAAAAACAGTAGTATGAGCCACTCTGGGATGGTTTGAAAGAAGACAACTTCTAATGTTAAGCCTGTAATAGCTAAAGTCCAAACTGATAAAACAACCCCCCATCTCCAAAAACCCCTCATAGCAATAACATGTAGAGGAGTAAACGTACCAGCAATAAGCACCCAAATTCCCGCATGATCTAATCTTTGAAAAACCATTCGAGGCGCTCCTTTGGGATCCAATAGATGATATACTCCACTCATTGAAAATAAAAATACTAAAGAAAAAGAATAAATCCCTAGAGCTAACAAGCGAAGTTTATTCCCTCTCCCCTTTCTTAGAAGAAAAATAGCCCCAAGGAAAGCTGCGATCGCCGCCAATAAATGAGTTAAACTGCTTACCGGCTCACTAAATCCAGGGATAGATATGACCTGCATATTCCCTCCTAAAAATTCTTCATCTCCCTAGAAGTTCTAAAACTTCCTTTTCTGCTTTTGGAGGCAAAGGAGCATATTCAAAAAACTTCATACTAAAAGTCCCTCTGCCCTGAGTTAAGGAACGCAAATCTGTCGCATAACCAAAAAGATTTTTTAAAGGCACCTCAGCAAGAACTTCTTGTAAATCTCCCTTGGGACTCATTTGTAATACATGACCACGACGGCTGTTCAAGTCCCCAATCACTGATCCCATAAACTCTTCAGGCACTAAAACATCTACCTTAAATATAGGTTCCAAAAGTTGCAGGTTAGCTTTTTTCAAAGCTTCTCTCAAAGCCATAGAAGCCGCCACCTTGAAGGCCATAGGAGAAGCGTCTTGATCCCTCACCTCAGCTTCTTTCAAAACAACTTTCGTATTTAAAAGAGGAAAACCAGCTAAAAGCCCTACCTCTCGACTTTCCATAACTCCTTGCTGAATGGCTTGTAAAAGTTCTTTAGGCTGCAGAGTAATTTCACTATCAAAACAAAAACCTTCCTTATCTCCCTGATAAGGCATCACTTCAAGGACAACTCTTGCATATTGATGCTTACCAGCTATTTCCTTATCAAAAATTCCTTCTCCTCGTGCCACAGACTGAACGGACTCTCTGTAAGAAACCTGTGGACGGCCAATATTCGCCTTCACTTTATGCTCTCTTAGGAGCCTATCAACTAAAATTTCCAAGTGGAGTTCTCCCATTCCTGACAAAAGAAGCTGCCCTGTTTCAGGGTCTACAGAAACTCGACAAGAGGGGTCTTCTTTAACTAGCTGCTGCAAACTCTTCTCCATCTTTTCTTGATCAGCAGCTGACTTAGCCTCAATGGCAACAGAAATAACTGGATCAGGAAAATGAATAGACTCCAAAACAACAGGAGACCGCGTTTCACAGAGAGTATCTCCTGTTGCTGAAAATTTCAATCCGATAACTGCACCTATATCTCCTGCCTTTAAGTCTTTAACTTCTTGACGAGAGTTTGCATGAAGCTTAACCAGACGCTGAATTCTTTCTTTTTTATTCACTCGTGGGTTTAGAAGCTGCATACCTACTTTTAAAACTCCCGAATACACACGAATATAATTTAAGGTCCCAGCAAAAGAGTCTGAAGCTATTTTAAAAACAAGAGCCACAACAGGAGAGTTAAAATCTGTTTTACAAACAATTTGTTTAGTTTCATCCTTAGGATCATGACCTACAATATCAGGAACATCAAGAGGACTTGGTAAGTAATCAAGAATGGCATCAAGTAGTGGCTGAATACCTTTATTTTTAAAGGCAGCCCCACAAAGAACAGGAGTAATCTGGCGCTTAAGTGTCCCTTTTCGAAGAGCTGCCCGGATTTGATCTGGTGGGACTGTTTTTCCCTCCAAATATTTTTCCATAACCTCATCACTAAATTCACTGGCTTTTTCTAGTAAACGCTCTCTATATAAAGCAACCTCTTCCTGCATTTCTTCAGGAATATCCTCTTCTTTAAATGTTTCTCCTAGACCCTCATCTAACCATACAATGGCTTTTTGAGTAATTAGATCAACCACTCCTCTAAAAAGATCTTCTTTACCTATAGGAAGTTGTATTGGGAGAGGATTCCCCTTGAGCTTTTCTTCTATACTTTGAACACTGTCCTGAAAGCTAGCACCAATGCGATCCATTTTGTTAACAAAACAAATACGGGGCACTCCATACTCATCAGCCTGTCTCCATACTGTTTCTGACTGAGGCTCCACTCCATTAACAGCATCAAAAATAGCTATAGCCCCATCTAAAACCCGCAAAGACCTTTCCACCTCTATAGTAAAGTCCACATGGCCTGGAGTATCTATTATGTTAATACGATAGTCTTTCCAATAGCAGGTTGTGGCTGCCGACGTGATGGTAATGCCTCTTTCTTGCTCTTGCTCCATCCAGTCCATGGTGGCAGCTCCCTCATGGACTTCTCCAATCTTATGACTTTTTCCTGTATAATAGAGGATTCTTTCCGTTGTCGTGGTTTTCCCAGCGTCAATATGGGCCATAATCCCTATATTGCGCGACCACTTTAAATCTTCAACTTTTAGAATATCCTTCACTTGACTAAAAGATTACCAGTTATAATGAGAAAATGCCTTGTTGGCTTCAGCCATACGATGTACATCTTCTTTCTTTTTAATGGCATTACCCCTATTATTAAAGGCATCTATAAGTTCATTGGCCAAGCGCTGAGACATGGTTTTTTCACCACGTTCTCTCGCATACTGGACAAGCCATCGCATTGACAACGTCAAACGACGAGTGGGCCTCACATCCACAGGAACCTGATAAGTAGCACCTCCAACTCGACGAGAGCGCACCTCTAAAGAGGGCTTACAGTTTTCAACCGCCTTTTTAAAAACCGTTAAAGGCTCTTCTCCAGGAACTTTTTTTTCAATTTCTCGAAGAGCACCATAAAAAATTTTTTCGGCAAGGCTCTTTTTCCCTTTCATCATCACCTTATTTATAAACTTCGCAACTGTTACATCATTATAAATGGGATCTGGATTGATCTCTCTTTTATAGTTACCTTTACGTCGAGACATAATTAACTTTTACTCCTTCTTATTTCTTAGGCTTTTTAGTTCCGTACTTTGAGCGTCCTCGCTTACGATCATTCACGCCTTGAGTATCTAAAACACCTCTTACAATATGATAACGAACTCCAGGCAAGTCCTTAACACGACCTCCACGAATCAAAACAACACTGTGTTCCTGTAAGTTGTGGCCAATCCCAGGAATGTACGAGTTAACCTCAAAGCCATTTGAGAGCCGAACTCTGGCTACCTTTCTTAATGCTGAATTTGGCTTCTTAGGTGTTGTTGTAAAAACCCTCGTACAAACACCTCGTCTTTGAGGACATTTTGTTAAAGCTGGAGACTTTGACTTTTCCTTTTGTAACTTACGTTCTTTCCTTATTAACTGATTAATTGTTGGCATCGTTCATCCTTTTTTCAAAGCTAAGAACCTACTCTTTTGCGTCAAAATCGTCAACTTAAAACCTCCTACTGACGGCTATAAGGGGATGAGTAATTATTTGGAGCCCCTGTCTGCTGCTGATTCACCACACCTCCTCCATGTAAGTGAGGCAATGGAGCAGCTGTTTCTTCCTCATCCACCTGTATTTTCCAACGTTTATAAGCTAAAACACCAGTCCCTGCAGGGATAAGGCGCCCCATAATAATATTCTCCTTCAACCCTCTTAACTTATCTTCTTTAGACTGAATAGCTGCCTCTGTAAGGACTTTTGTTGTCTCTTGGAAGGAAGCTGCTGAGATCCAACTTTCTGTGCTCAGAGAAACTTTAGTAATCCCTAATAAAAGAGGTGATGCCGTAGCTGGCTGACCTCCTTCTTTCATGACTTTCTCATTAACTTCCTCGAACACAAACTTATCCACTTGGTCTCCAATTATAAAATCTGTATCTCCAGGATCTGTTATTTCCACTTTTCGTAACATCAAACGCACAATCACCTCAATATGCTTATCATTGATAGAAACCCCTTGAAGACGATAAACCTCTTGGACTTCATTAACTAAATAAGCAGCCAACTCTTTATCCCCAAGAACTTTTAAAATATCATGAGGACTCGTAGGACCATCCATAAGAGCTTCGCCAGCTCGAACATATTCGCCTTCCCTTACAGCAACATGCTTCCCTTTAGGAATAATATACTCCTTCTGTTCTCCCACTTCAGGGGTCACAATCACTCGCTGCTTTCCTTTCACATCTTGCCCAAAGGTGACATAACCATCAATCTCAGAAATAATTGCAGCTTCTTTAGGAGCTCTTGCTTCAAAGAGCTCTGCAACACGAGGTAAACCACCTGTAATATCTCTTGTTTTTGTTGTTTCCCTATGAATTTTGGCAATAACTTCTCCAGCATGAACTTCTTCACCATCGGAAACCAGTAGTTGAGCCCCAATAGGTAAAACATATCGAGCAATAATATCCCTATTAGGCAACTTAACAGGTTCTCCGTTCTCATCAACAACATAAACCGTTGGTTTGGTACCGGCATCCTTAGAGTCTGTAATGACTTTTGTGGCAAACCCCGTCACAGGATCCACTTGTTCAGACATAGTGATACCTTCTTCAATATTCTCAAACTTAATTCTTCCTGAGACATCTACAATAATGGGGTTCGAATACGGATCCCATTCAGCTAAAGTATCACCTTTCTTTACTGTATCCCCATCTTTAACATTCAATACAGAACCATACACGAGCTTAAACTTATCTCTCTCCCTGCCAGTTGAATCCACAATGGACATTTCACTGTTTCGACTGAGAATAATTAACTTACCATCTTTATTGGTAACAGCTTGAATATTTTGAAGTTTAACTGTTCCATCATATCTGGCTGTGTGAACAGACTGCTCAACTGCTCGAGAAGCTGTTCCTCCCAAGTGGAAAGTTCTCATTGTCAACTGAGTTCCTGGCTCACCAATGGACTGAGCTGCAATAATTCCTACAGTCTCACCTAAATTAACTGTACTACCTCGAGCTAAGTCTCGCCCATAACATTTAACACAAATACCTCGACGAGTACGACAAGTTAAAGCTGAACGAATGACTACTTTTTCAATTCCAGACTCATCAATTTTCTTTACAATCTCTTCTGTGATTTCTTCTCCAGCAGGAAGAATAACTTCCTGAGTATAAGGATCTACAATATCTTCCAAAGCCACACGACCAAGCACCCGCTCACCTAAAGGCTGAATCACTTCTCCGCCTTCAAAAAGGGCTGTAATTGTCATCCCATCTGTAGTTCCACAATCAATTTCTGTAATTGTCACATCTTGGGCCACATCCACAAGCCGCCTTGTCAAGTAACCGGAGTTTGCAGTTTTAAGAGCAGTATCAGCCAGACCTTTTCTCGCACCATGAGTGGAAATAAAGTATTGTAAAACAGATAAGCCCTCTCGGAAGTTGGCTGTAATAGGTGTTTCTATAATTTCACCTGATGGCTTTGCCATCAACCCTCTCATTCCAGCTAACTGACGAATTTGAGCTGCTGAACCACGAGCTCCCGAGTCCGCCATAATAAATATGGGGTTAAAGCTATCACTTTCGACTTCCTTTCCATCAACGATGAACTTCTCTTTTTCAATATTTTTCATCATCTCCTTAGCTACCTGATCACCTGTCTGAGCCCAAATATCCACCACCTTATTATAGCGTTCACCCTCTGTAATCAGACCCTCATCATATTGCTTTTGAATTTCCTTAACCTGAGCTTCTGCTTTTTTAATAAGCTCAGCTTTTTTCTCAGGAATAATCAGGTCACTTACACAAATTGAAATACCCGCTAAAGTTGAGTACTTAAAACCCAATGCCATAAGCTTATCAGCTAATATACAAGTGGCTTTCCCACCTGCATTTCTAAAAGAAATATCTATTAGCTCAGCCAAAGCTTTCTTCTTCATGACCCTATTAACCACCTCAAAAGGCACTTCTGGAGGCAAGATATCTCCCAAAATAGCTCGCCCAACACTTGTTTCATAAATTTTTCCTCGGAAACGAACACGACAAGCTGCTTGTAAATCAGTCACACCCTGCTCGTAAGCGTATAAAACTTCCTGGACACTTCCATAAACACGGCCCGTACCCTTAGCGCCTAAGCGAATTCGTGTCATCCAGTAAATTCCTAAAACAATATCTTGAGTGGGATTAATAATCGGACGACCATTCGCTGGGCTTAGAATATTATTCGTAGACATCATTAAAACTCGAGCTTCTACTTGAGCCTCGATAGAAAGCGGAACATGGACTGCCATTTGGTCCCCATCAAAGTCCGCATTAAAGGCCGTACAAACCAATGGATGAAGTTGAATGGCTTTTCCTTCATGAAGAACTGGCTCAAAAGCTTGAATGCCTAGTCGGTGAAGTGTGGGAGCTCGGTTCAATAACACAGGATGCTCTTTAACTACCTCAGAAAGAATATCCCATACCTCAACAGTCTCCTGCTCAACCAAACGCTTGGCCTGCTTAATGGTTGTCGCAAAACCTTTTTCTTCTAATTTATTATAAATAAAAGGCTTAAAAAGCTCCAAGGCCATTTTCTTTGGAAGACCACACTGATGAAGTTTTAAGGTTGGGCCAACAACAATTACAGAGCGACCTGAATAATCAACCCTTTTCCCTAAAAGGTTTTGGCGAAAACGACCTTGTTTTCCTTTAAGCATATCACTTAAAGAACGAAGTGGACGCTTATTAGGGCCTGTAAAAGTTTTTCCTCTACGGCCATTATCTAAAAGAGCATCCACAGCTTCCTGAAGCATTCGTTTTTCATTACGGATAATAATATCTGGAGCATTTAACTCCTCTAGACGCTTTAAACGATTGTTCCTGTTAATGACCCTACGATAAAGATCATTTAGATCTGAGGTTGCAAAACGGCCTCCATCCAATGGAACAAGAGGTCTTAGATCTGGAGGAATAACAGGTAGAGCCTGCAACATCATCCACTCCGGTTTATTAATTGAATTACGAAAAGCCTCTGCAACCCTCAGCCTTTTTGATAGTTTTTTAATTTGAGTCTCAGACTTACATTCCTTAAGTTCCATTCGAAGCTTTCTGGCCAAATACTCCACATCCACTTTTCTCAACAACTCCAAAATAGCCTCACCACCCATAGCACATTTGAAGTTAGGGCCATATTCATTCATCGCATTTTGATAAGCTTCCTCTGAAAGAATCTGATTTTCTTCCAAAGGTGTTTCCATAGGATCTATAACAACATAAGCTTCACAATAAAGAACTCTCTCTACATCTTTTAAGCTCATATTTAAAAGGTTACCAATCCGACTAGGAAGAGAACGCAAAAACCAAATATGAGCCACCGGAGAAGATAACTCAATATGTCCCATCCTCTCTCGACGTACTTTTGATTGAGTGACTTCTACACCACATTTTTCACAAATCACCCCTCGATATTTCATTCGTTTATACTTGCCACACAAACATTCATAGTCTTTAACTGGGCCAAAAATTTTGGCACAGAAAAGTCCATCGCGCTCTGGCTTAAATGTTCTATAGTTAATTGTTTCAGGCTTTTTCACCTCTCCATGAGACCACTCTCTGATCTTCTCAGGAGAAGCTAGAGAAATTCGAACAGCATTAAAAGATAATGGATCTTTTGGTTTATCAAAAAAATTTAACAAGTCTTTCAAGGTTCTCTCCCTTTTTTAGTTATTGCTCTATATCTTCAACAGCACCTGAAATATCTTCAGGATCTTCAGTTAAAACATCAGACTCAATTAATTCCACATTCAAAGCCAAACTTTTGAGTTCTTTAACCAAAACATTAAAGGACTCTGGCAAGCCTGGCTCAAGAATGTTCTCTCCTTTTACAATACTCTCATACATCCGGGTCCTTCCCACAACATCATCAGACTTCACTGTCAAAAACTCTTGAAGAGAGTAGGCTGCTCCATAAGCCTCGATAGCCCAAACCTCCATTTCTCCCAAACGTTGACCTCCAAATTGAGCTTTACCTCCTAGAGGTTGTTGAGAAACAAGTGAATAAGGGCCAATAGAACGAGCATGGATCTTTTCTTCAACCAAATGATGCAATTTCAACATGTACATAATTCCCACCGTAACAGGGGTTTGAAAAGGCTCACCAGTTCGGCCATCAAACAGAACTGTTTGGCCTGTTTCTGGTAATTGGGCTTTTCTTAACAGCTTACGGACATCTTCTTCTTTAGCGCCATCAAATACAGGAGTTCCTAAGTGAACACCATCTTTAACAATCTCAATCATCTTCCTTAAAGAATCATCATCCGCTTTATCAATCACTTTCTCAAGTTCTTCTGTATCATAAACTTCTTTCAAGGCCCGGCGTGCTTCTTCCGCATTAAAATGCTTTAAATATTTTTCTAATTGCTTTCCTAGGCCATGGGCAGCCCAACCTAAATGAATTTCCAAAATCTGACCAATATTCATACGAGAAGGAACACCCAATGGGTTTAATACCATATCCACAGGAGTTCCATCTGCAAGATAAGGCATATCTTCAATAGGAAGAATGCGAGAAATAACACCCTTATTCCCATGGCGACCTGCAAACTTATCACCCACCTGGAGTTTTCTCTTGATGGCCACATACACCTTCACCATTTTGATCACACCAGGAGGCAATTCATCTCCTTTTGACAATCGCTCAACCTTTTCATCAAAAACAACTTTAAGGGCATCTAATTGATTTCTTGCCGCGTCTACAATTCGAGAAACCTGATATTCAAGATCCGTTTCCAAAGGAATATAAGCCAATAGCTCAAAAGGTATGGTCTCTAAATCTTCTGCTGTAATTTCTTGTCCCTTTTTTAATAGTTTTTCTGACCCATCCTCACTTAGTAAAACTCCTGTCGTTTTTCGGCCAACAAGAAGTTCTTTCAACTTATCAATGGCATTGTTCTTAATAATATTTCTCTCAACATTCATATCTTTTTCTAGCTTCTTCTTTTTACCTTCAATAATAGATAGAAGCCTTTCATCTCGTCCGGCACCTTCTCGGCTATAAACTTGGGCATCAATGACTGTTCCAAAAACACCTGAAGGGACACGTAAAGAGGTATCTTTTACATCTCCAGCCTTTTCACCAAAAATGGCTCTTAGTAGCTTTTCTTCTGGGGAAAGTTGAGTTTCACCTTTAGGAGTAACTTTTCCAACGAGAATATCTCCTGGCTTAACTTCTGCACCAATACGAATAATACCACTGCTATCAAGATCTTTAAGCGCTTCTTCCCCTACATTAGCTATATCTCGAGTGATTTCTTCTTTTCCTAACTTAGTATCTCTTGCCACACACTCAAATTCTTCCACATGAACAGAAGTATAAACATCATCACGAATAAGACGCTCAGAAATAAGAATAGAGTCTTCAAAATTGTATCCCATCCAAGGAGTAAATGCCACCATCACATTTTGACCAAGGGCAAGCTCTCCATATTCCGTCGATGGACCATCAGCAATCACATCACCTTTTTTAACATGATCCCCTACTTTTACAATTGGACGCTGGTTAAAGCAGGTATTCTGGTTCGTTCTTTGATATTTCACTAGATTATAAATATCTACGTTGGCTCCGAGCTGCCCACCTTTAGCTAGCCTTCGAACTACAATACGACTTGCATCCACTTCTTCCACAACACCATCATTCGCACATACTACACTCGTTCCAGAATCTCTAGCAACTAACTTTTCAACTCCAGTACCAACAAGAGGAGCCTTTGCTCTCAGCAAAGGGACTGCTTGTCGCTGCATATTGGATCCCATTAGGGCTCTGTTTGCATCATCATGTTCCAAAAAGGGAATTAAAGAGGCCGCAATAGAGACCAACTGAGATGGAGAGACATCCATCAGTGTCACCTTGTCTTTTTCTACAACCTCATATTCACCATTCACTCGAACAGTGACTGTATCTGCTACAATCTCATCATTTTTTACATCTTTTCCTGCTTGAGCAATATAGTGTCCAGCTTCTTCAAGAGCTGATAAGTATTTAATGTCTGGCTTAACATGAGCATGCTCCACTTCTCTATAAGGGGTCTCTATAAACCCATATTTATTAATACGAGCATACGTAGCCAAAGAAGCAATAAGCCCAATATTAGGACCTTCTGGAGTTTCAATAGGACAAATTCGCCCATAGTGAGTTGGGTGCACATCCCTTACTTCAAAACCAGCACGATCTCGAGTTAACCCTCCTGGACCTAAAGCTGATAGACGCCTTTTATGTGTGATTTCAGATAAAGGATTGGTTTGATCCATAAACTGAGAAAGTTGACTGGAACCAAAAAACTCTTTTACCACAGCATTAACAGGTTTAGCATTGATCAAATCATGGGGCATCATAGTCTCAAGATCCTGTAGACTCATTCTCTCCTTAATAGCTCTTTCCATGCGCACGAGACCAATGCGATATTGATTTTCCAACAACTCTCCAACAGAGCGAACTCGACGATTTCCAAGATGATCAATATCATCCACTTCCCCATGACCATTTTTTAAGTCAATAAGAGTTCGAACAACCTCCAGGATATCCTTTTTGGTTAATGTTCGATGATCCACAGGACATTCTTCAAAAGAAATGTTAAATCGATGGTTAATCTTCAATCGACCAACTTCACTTAAATCATAAGTCTCTGGATCAAAAAACAAGCGATGAAAAAAGTTTCGAGCGGCCTCTTCTGTAGGAGGCTCCCCAGGCCTTAGTCTTTTATAAATTTCAATAAGGGCCTCTTCTTCTGTAGCCACATTGTCAATCAATAAAGTATTTCTTAAAGATGGTCCTACGGACAAGCCATCAAAAAAGATAACATAAAAGTCTGTAATGCCTAAAGAAAGGCAACGATCAATGATATCAACAGTTAACTCCTGATTCACATCTGCGATAATCTCACCTGTTTCTTCATCAATCAAAGGACGACCAAGCACTTTCCCCGCGAGATCTTCTTTAGAAATCTCAACTTCTTTAATGTTAGCTGCCTTCACTTTATTAACCACAGCCCGAGTAATACGTCGCCCAGCCTTAACCAATACATCCCCTGTCTTGGGGTCCACAATATCAGAAAGAGCTCTTTGTCCTGCAATTTTTTGAATATCAAGTTCACGATAGATTTTTCCGTCTTTTACTTTGACATGATCAATATGATAGTAAT
>RFKI01000160.1 GCA_003694355.1 Bdellovibrio sp. | reverse complement strand
ACCCAAGCTAAAACCAAAGCCCTTTTCTTTCTTTGGACTAACGGCACGGTTTTTTCTAACTTAGACAAAATTTCTGAAGCATTTTCTGCACTAATTCCTGCGTCCACTAATTTTTCAAACATGAAACTTAAGTCATATGGAACTCCAAACTCTGCGCCAGGATGTGCGTTGATAAAATTCTTGGGAACAGACTGGAACTTACTCACAAGTTGCTTTAACTGAATAAGCTCTCTTTGAAGGCTGGTTATTCTCTGATCTTTTTCTTTTAAAATATTATGAAGTTCATTCTTCTGAGAGCCAGAGCTCTCTTCTTCTTTTCCCCTTTTTACTTTCCTTTCAGCATCTTCATCCAAAAATTGAATCGCCTTTAAAGCATCTCGTGCTGCATTACGAATTCGTTGGCCAGAAGTTAAGTTTTTCTCTTCTGCTCTTTTTTCTTCAACTTCTTTTTCAACAAAAGACAAATCAGAAACTTCATTGGAAATATCAGCATCATCTGTAATTTGAATATAAGGAATAGGCGTAATAGACGGTTTTTTCTCTTTGTATTTATTTATGAACTTTTCAATCACCTCTTTTTGTTGTCGAGCAGGGATTTTCTTAAACTTTTCTCTTGTTTTTTCATCCAATTTGGCCTCGATGAGTCTTTTTTTATTCAGCATCTCCTCAGAAATGGCAGCTGTCACTTCAACACTTTTCTGACCAACAAGTCCAAACCGATTACTATGCTCTTTAGCTGATAAAATAATGGCATCTGGCCCAAGTTGGGCCTTTACCATTTCTAAAGCTTCTCGTATTGTTTTTGCTTCAAATTTCTTAACTTGCATGGGCCATCTCCACAACTCCTATAGATTGAACATTTGCCTCTGGTGATAATTCTGTATGAGCCAATACAATTAACTGAGGAATAAATCTTGAAGTTAATTTATAAACATGACGACGAACTGTTGGACTTGTTAATAAAATCGGTTGTCCGGCAATTTCAGGATGTTCATCAATAATTTGAGCAATTTGATTGATAAGTTCATGGGCTTTTTGAGGATCCATCACCAACTGCACTCCTTGTTCTGTTTGCAGCAAGGAATTGGCAAGCAATTCTTCCCAGCCAGCTCCCAGAGTCATAACGAGCATTTGCCCATCTTCACCCATATATTTAACCGTAATACTCCTTGAGAGGGCCTTACGAACTGCCTCTGTTAAAACTTCTGGATCTTTTGTTTTCGTTCCTTCATCAGCTAAGGTCTCAAAAATAGTCAACAAGTCTCTGATCGAAATCTGTTCTCTTAATAAATTTTGAAGCACTTTCACAACAGTTCCAAATGGAAGTACATCAGGAATTAGTTCTTCAACGACCTTAGGATAATTCTTTTTGAAATTTTCGATCAAGGTATCCGCTTCCTGACGTCCCAAAAGCTCATAAGCATGTGTGCGAATCACTTCTGTTAAATGGGTTGCCATAATAGTTGGTAAGTCCACAACCGTGTAGCCTGCCAATTCAGCTTCTTCTTTTTGACTTTTAGATATCCATAGAGCATCCAAACCAAAAGCTGGTTCTTTTGTTTTAATTCCTTCAATGGTTTTGGTTGTATTTCCAGGATCCATCGCCAATAAACAATCCGTTCTCAGCTCTCCTCCAGCAACCTTATTACCCTTGATCAAAATACGATACTCACCAGGAGCTAGTTGCAAGTTATCCCTTATATGAATGCTTGGAACAATAATGCCCATCTCTGTAGCAAATTGTTTACGAATGCTTGAAATTCTCTCTAATAAATCTCCAGACTCTTTTGATTCAACAATGTTAATTAAACCATATCCCACTTCCAGTTCGATTAAGTCCAAAGGCAATAACCCTTCTATATTTTCTTTTTGAGGAAGAGCGGCCTTTTCTTCCTCTTCTCTTCTTCTTTGAGCTTCTTTTTCATCTTCATTTCTCTTTATAAGCCAAGCGACTCCACCTAAAGTTATAGCTATAACAAAAAACGGAGTTTTAGGAAGACCTGGAATAAGCCCCAAAAATCCCAAAATCCCCCCCACAATGGCAACCGCTCTTGGATTTAAAAACAATTGGTCCAAGACCTCAACACCAATATTTTCTTCAGAAGAGTTTCGCGTTACAACAGTACCAGCAGCAGTAGAAATAATAAGAGCTGGAATCTGACTTACAAGACCATCACCAATCGTTAACATGGTATAGTTCTGGGCAGCCGTAGAAGCATCTAGCCCTTTCTGAATCATCCCTATTAATAAACCACCAACAATATTAATGAGAGTAATGATGATTCCAGCAATGGCATCCCCACGGACAAATTTGCTAGCACCATCCATGGCCCCGTAAAAATCTGCTTCTTTCTCAATTTCCTTCCTTCTTCTTCTAGCCTCTTGCTCTGTAATAAGGCCTGAGTTTAAATCCGCATCGATAGACATTTGTTTTCCTGGCATCGCATCCAAAGTAAAACGAGCAGCTACTTCAGCAACCCGACCTGATCCTTTTGTAATAACCACAAAATTAATCACCACAAGAATAACAAAAACAATAAACCCTATGACATAATTGTTTCCTACAACGAAACTTCCAAAAGCTTTTATCACTTGACCAGCAGCTTCTGGACCTCGATGTCCCTGAGTTAAAATCAAACGCGTTGAAGCAACATTTAAAGACAAGCGAAAAAGAGTTGTAATCAAAAGAAGGCTCGGAAAAACGCTAAAATCTAATGGTTTTTTTGTATAAACAGCTGCTAGTAAGATCAATAAAGATGCCGTAAGAGAAATTGTAAGAGCTATATCTAAAAGAATCGAAGGCAATGGGATCATCATTACTGCTAAGACACACACAAGCCCTACAGCCACAAAAAGATCAGCATTTTTTGTGTAGCGCTCAAAGCGTTTTAAAAACCGAAAAACACCTTCCATTATTTATTCCCTTTTCGTTTTTTTCTCATTCTGAAAATATATGACAACACCTCTGCAACAGCTGTATATAGCTCTCGAGGTATTGTTTGCCCAACCTTAAGTGTCTTATACATAGTTCTCGCCAAAGGTTTATTCTCTACAATTGGAATTTTATGCTTTTCTGCAATTTCTCTAATTTTCTGAGCAATTAACCCCGCTCCCATAGCCACAATTTTCGGGGCAATCATTTTTTCTGTATATTGTAAAGCGACAGCTATGTGGGTTGGGTTTGTAATAACAACATCTGCCTTAGGAACATCCTCCATCATTCTTCGTTGTGCCATTTCTCTTTGAACTCGACGAATGCGAGCTTTAATTAAAGGATCCCCCTCCCTTGATTTATGTTCCTCCTTCAATTCTTGCTTGGTCATTTTCATTTTTTGTTCCAGATCCCATCTTTGATATAGGAAATCCAGACCAGACAAAACCAATAAGAAAACACCAACACTTCCGAGAAGTTTTAAGGTTAAGTCACCCATAAAAGACATGGCCTGAGGAGCTGTATAGGAAATTAAATAAGGAACTGAAGACCACTCACTTTTTAAAACCAGTAACACAATAAATCCAACAATCACCACCTTAACCAAAGCCTTTAAACCCTCTACAGCAGACCTCAAACTAAAAACCCTTTTAAAACCTTGAACAGGATCTAATCGCTCTGGTTTTAACTGCAAAGCTTCTTCATTAACAATAAATCCCACCTGGACAACGGAAGAAATGATAGAAAAAAGCCACAAAATTCCACCAACTGGGAAAATAATCAAGGCAGCTTTTTTCATGGCATATTGGGCTGGAGATATCCACGAAGAGTCTCGAGAGGCTAATAATACAAAATCGCCAAAAGAATGTGTAAATACCTCATAAAGTTGCTTTAAAAAGAAATGACCTAAAGCCCATATCATTAAAGAAGCCACTAAAACCACAAAGAGAGAAGCTAGCTCCTTTGTCTGAGCCACTTGCCCTCTTTTTCGGAAGTCTTCACGACGCTGCTGCGTGGGCTCTTCTGTTTTTTCTCCGTGATCTGTTTCTGCCATCGTTCCTTCCTAGAACTTAAAAAGTCTTCATCAACCCAAAAACTTGCTCAATACTGACATTTAATACGTCCTTAAATTGCCATACCAACATGGGCATAGAAAAAATGAGTACAATAAAACCCACTAATATATTGACGGGTAAACTTGTAATCAGAACATTAATTTGAGGAACTGTCCTTCCAATAATTGCCATGGAAATATTCATAAAAAAGATTGAAACAAGAACGGGAGCACTCAATTTAAAACCAATAAGCATGACAGAACTCACCATTTCACTAAAATGAATACCAGACTGGAGTTGGATACCCTTCATAGAAAGTGGCAAAAACTGAAAGCTTTCTACAAGACCAGAAATAAAAATAAGATGCCCTTGAAAGAAAAGGAAAAAAAGTGTTGCTAAAGCTATCTCAAATTGCTCTAAAGAGCTTGTTTGTTCGCCCATAGCTGGATTAAAGAGCTGTGAACTGGAAAGTCCCAATGTTGTACTCATAATTTGCCCAGCAATACTAATAGCAAAAAAGAAAATACGAGCCAAAAATCCAAAAGCTACCCCAATAAAAATTTCTCGCCCAACAAGCCAAATAATGTGTAAAGATTCAAGATCAACAGAAATTTGTTTCCAAGAAATAACAGGAAAAATAACCAGGCTCATAACTAAAGCAAATAATATCTTTACAGGAGCTGGAACTTTTTGAATACCAAATACAGGCCAAGACACCACAAAAGCACTCATTCTCATTAGTACTAGAAAAAAAGCTAAAATCTCTTTTTCAGAAAAACTAAAAATACCCACCTATTGCCTCACATAATCTGCAATATTTTGATAAAGCTCTGAAGTAAAGTGCCCCATGACATCCATCATCCAAGGTGCAGCAATGGCAAAAACAATGGCCACAATCAACATTTTAGGAATGAATGTCAAAGTAGCTTCATTAATCTGAGTGATTGCCTGTAAAACACTAATAATTAAACCGATAACCAGCGCTCCTATCAACATAGGAGAAGCAATCATCGCCGTTGTTTTTAATGTTTCCACCCCTAACTTTAAAATTAATTCTTCACTCATTTTTATCACCCAAAACTTTTAACTAAAGATCCAACAATTAAAGACCAACCATCAACAAATACAAACAACATAATCTTAAAAGGCAGAGAAATAATAACTGGTGGTAACATCATCATTCCCATTGCCATTAAAACACTGGCTGTTACCATATCAATAACCAAAAAAGGTAAATAAATGATAAACCCTATCTGAAAGGCTGTTTTTAACTCAGAAACGACAAATGCTGGAATAAGAACACTTGTTGGCACATCGGCTCTTGTTTTAGGAAAAGGAGAACGAGACATTTTTATAAACATCTTAAGGTCAGTGTCTCTTGTCTGATTAAACATGAACTTTCTCAGAGGAATTAAACTCTTTTCTAAAGCTACCTCTTGATTGATTTTCCCATCCAAAAAAGGTTTTATAGCTTCTTGATTAATTTTAGAGAAAAAAGGAGACATGACAAAAAATGTGATAAAAAGAGCGAGGCCAACTAAAAGTTGATTTGGTGGCATTTGCTGTGTCCCCAAGGCTTGACGAACAAAAGCCAAGACGACAACAATTCGAGTAAAACTCGTCATCATTATTAAAATGGCTGGAGCTAAGGTTAAAACTGTCAAAAGTAGAATAATCTTTATGCCATTGACTAGCTCTTGAGGACTATCTGCTGGTTTTAAACCAAGGCTTATATGGGGTAAAGATAAGCTCTGAGCAAACGCTGATTGCCCAATGAATAAAAAAATCAATATGGAAAGCACCTTTATGCTTTTCTTTACCAATGTTTTATTTCCTTTAGTTTTTTAGATACAACATCTTTAATTTGAGAGATTGCAAAGTCTTCTTTTTCTTCTTCAGAAGCCTCAGTCTTTAACTTCCGAGTCTCTCCCTCCAAATCTCCAGCGTAAGTTAGCTTAACCTGAGGATTCTTTACATTTTTTATTTCTTCATCAAATTGATGAGGTATAACCTCTGGAAGATCATCGTCAATTAAAGCCAAAGTTTTAATCATAGAGATATTCTGGTCCGTAACTCCCAGAAGGATATGTTCTCCTGCTACCTGAATAATCGCTAAACTCTTTTTCGGTCCCAGGTAATGTTGAGTTAAAACTCGAATTTTATTATTATCCAAACTTTTCTTATATTTTTTAGTCCACCACTTACCCAACATCCAAAATCCTGCACCCCCAACAAGAACAACCAAGAGGCTTAAAATCATTCGCAAATACAAAGACGAAGAAGCTTCTTTTTTCTCTTCTTTTCCAAAAGAAATTGGAATTTCTGATTCAGGAAGATCTTTATTGTCATTCTTTACACTTTTTATGGGCTGAACATTCATCTCTGCTTTTTTATTTAAAGCAATTTTAGAGACGTTAATATCAGATGTTTTCTCCACAGAAGATTGTAGTGACTGTTGTTCTTGATTCTTCTTTTCTTTTAAAGCTAATTCTTTTTTAACGATTTCCTTAGAAACACTTTCCATTTTTTTAGATCGTTGAGCTTGATCCAAAGCTCCTTCTATAGCCTTGTTCAAATCAAAAGGAGGGGCAAAATGAGCCTCTTTTTTTTCTTTTTCCTTAAAGAGACCTTCTGGATCTACAATAACCTTCAGTTGATTGCCTTCCCCAGTCACCTTAACAAATCGTTTCAAATTTTTAGCTAAAATAGGTTTTTTATAAATGATCCGTGTTCTAAAATTATTTTGTGATTCCTGATAAGAATAAATACTCTTGGCCTTCTTGTGATCAATTTTCATATAGTATTTCTTTTGAGGAAGAGACACTCCTGGAATATTCACTTGAATGGTTTGATTAATAAACTCAACTGTCACATCAGAAGAGTCTATAGGATTTTCCAGAACAATATTTTCAATGAGTCCTT
>RFKI01000159.1 GCA_003694355.1 Bdellovibrio sp. | reverse complement strand
TGAAAAACTTTTGAGACATGTCGTATCCGTTATAGTAGATTTTAAATTCTGCATTTTCTGGAATGCCTAGAGGGTCATTTATTTGTACTTGAAAAGTGTATTTGGCATGAAAAACTTGTCTATCTGGTGAAAATTTTATTTGAGCCCCTTCTTCTTGAGCCAATTCCCTTATGGCAGAAGTCAAGACTTTTGTTTTACTTTTCAGGATGATCATAAAATCGTCTAGTCCACCAAATGGTGTGGAAGGACCAGCACAACCAGACAAGCAAAGACTAAAAAGAAAGGAAACTTTAAACTTTGACACTCTTTTATAACTCTCGGAAATGTATGGGAAAACTTTAATAATTATGTCTGCTTAAAATTAAAAACCACTTTTCAAAAAAAGCTCCCCCCTCTTCCCTTTGACTTGTATTTTTAGCCAAAGCCTTCTAGAAGATCGAAAGAGAAGGAGCAAATTGGTATTTGAAATATCCTATAGTTGAAAAGCCTAAAGGTTTTAATGAAGAATAAAAAGAACCCAAAGAAACACTTAAGGTTAACTTAGATTTTTTATATGAGACCAATAAAAAATGAGATTGAGATAAGCCTGGATTTTTCACTGTTTGAGAAAAAATATACTGATATCCCATGGTCCATTTTGAAGAAATGGACCACCCTACTATTGAATGATATTGGCTTATGTTTTCACTTTCAGAGTTTGCAGCTAAACCAATATCTGGAATGATATGATCCTTATCAACTTCTTGTGCTTGAATGGGTTTCTTTTTATAAGACTGATAAAAAAAGAACTTTTTATAACCCAAAATCAAAGTGTACTTGACAAAGGTATAGTTAAACTCCCCTATACACTTATATCTCAAGCAATCGAAATCTTCATAATCTTTTGAATTGTGATACAGGCCCTGCCCTAAACTCACCCCCAAAAAGGAAACAGGAAACAAGTCTACAGAAACCAGAGCCTCATTATAAGTTCCTGCTGTAAAAAGATCCAAGGCGTACCTTAAATAACCATAAAAAATTGTATTTGCAGGCTTGCCCCATAATAGAAAACTGTACCCGGCAGAGAGGTCAACTCCTCCACTTTGAGGGTAATGTCTATAAATTCCACTCAGGGAGAAATCAGCTGTGGCTTTCCCAATTTGCCCCGAAAACATCAGGACGATAACAATGAGAAATCTTACCTTCAAAAACAAGACTTTAGTTTGTGTATCCATAACTTTTTTTTCGCGATTGGGTTTCATGCCTTCATTATTTAACATACTATAAAAAAAGTGAATCATCATGGAGATTTCTTTGAAAAAGTGGCTTGACCAATTAAAGCGAAAAATAAAAAATTATCATTTAAATCAAGAGTTTCCAAGGTCTATCCAAAGCATTGTAACTTCTAATTATATTGATCGCCGACACAATTCCAGGACAAATGTTCCTTTATTTGGGAAACTTTCTCCTTTTCCCATTGTTAAGTTTCAAGACCAAGTTTGGAAAATAGAAAATATTAGTATTGGAGGATTATGCCTTGTCGATGAAAAAGAAGATATCGATATAATCGTTGGAAGTTTTCTGAATTTAGAGCTGAAATGGCATGATGTGAAAGGAGAAGTTAAAGCTCGCCTTGTGGGAACCTCTTTAAAACGAAAACATATACAATTCATCTCTGTTCCTGGAAATGTTATGGAAAAAATTCGACTTCTTATTAAACCAGGATATTTGGGGAAAAAATTTAATAAAGTGAAGTTATCCCATAAAGACATTCATGCTGGCATAAAGGAATTGTGGCTATCTCCTTCAGGAGATCATTTAAAGATCTTTCAGGAAGAAAAGGCCATTTTTAATTTTCAAAATGATGATATTTTTATCGAAAACAAACAAGGACCCTATCTTTTAGATTCAAAAAAGAAAAAGCATCTAATGCCTTTATCATTTATCAATGATATGATTGTTTGTATATCAAATTTTAAAGAGCCTTCTGAAGCAGTGATAAACTTATTGAGAAATCTAGATCAAGTAGCGATGACTTTACAGAAAACAGAGGATAAGTGATGGCTACTTTTGAAAATTTTAAACCTAAAATTCGTCCAGGAAATATTGTTATAGAAGGTCATAAGATTGTATATGAGACCACACGCCCCTA
>RFKI01000158.1 GCA_003694355.1 Bdellovibrio sp. | reverse complement strand
TACTTGAACACAGCATACAAGACCTGAATAAGTCTTTAAAATTAAGAGAAAAAACAAACCCAGTTCAAGAGTTTCAGATGTGGTCTCAAGCACAAACAGTTTTTCAAAAAGAAGATGGTCCTTTAAGCGATGATTTCTTTTTAGAAAAAGATATCAGGAAAAAACAATCAGTGTTAAATCAAGCGATTCAGTCTGTGAATCAAAAAAGACGGCATCTCATAAAACATTTTGAAGCCTTTCTAAAAAAAACTCAGTCTTTTTATAAGATTTTGGTTTATGGGTGTTTTTTGGTTTTATTGTTGGGAGTTCTTTTGCCATGGGCTGGGGCTTTTTGGGCATATCGTAAAATCAAAAGCTTAAAAGAAGAAATTGAAGGCATGTTGCTTTCTTTTTTCAAAAAGATACTGAGGGAAAAAGACAAATATGATCGAGCTTTTCAGAATCCTGAGTTTTGGATTCAGGTTGTGGCTTTAACATTGGAGCTGGGTGGAGCTTACTCCAGAAACCCATTTTTAATTTATGTTTCAGGTCTTTCAAGGCTGTTGTCCGAAGAACTCAATAAGCAAAAAGCTGGGCCAGCTTCGACTGCGGCCTAGATATTAAGTTATTGTCACCCCCTCTCGTTTTAAAAAAGAAAAAGACAATTTTTTATCTTGCAATGAAGCTTGATAAAGAGCTGGAGAAGAATTTTTTTCTTCATGGTGGCACAAAGAAATCACAAAAGGCGAGAGAAAATATTGTCGAAAAGTCGGGCGCAATGAATCTCTTCTGTGAGGCCATTGAGTGACTTTGTTTTGGGAAAAGTCAAAGGTCAGTTGTGATAGCTCTGCTGAAAGCCCTCTTTGTGTGAATTTGGCATAAGCTTCCTTAAGGGTCCAGGCTTTATAAAACAAAAGAGGAGTTGTATAGAGGCTCTTTTCTTGTTCGGAGAAATAGCGACTTTGGAGGAGCTTGGTAAAATTTCTTGGAGCTTGAGTGTTTTCTATATCTATTCCCACCGGGGAGTTTGAAGAGGCGATTGCAATTAGGGGGAGGCAATGAGAAAGAGAGGTGTAAGGGCGAAACGGGATGTGTTTTAGTAGGAAGCGAGAAGCTGTAAACTCTAGACGCCTTTGAGAGTCAGAGATGGAGTCTAATTTTTTTAGGTCATCAAGGCGTAGGTTTTTTGTGTGTTGAAAAAGAGCTCCTGGTTTAGCGGGGATTTCCCATAAAAATATTTTTGTCATGAGAAGGACTATATTCCTTGGAAGGGCTAAAGGCAATCCTGCTGATTTTACAAGCAAAAATCAGAAGCTTTTTTCCAAAAGAGGGCCTAGGAATGTGTGTTTCCAGGAAGGGGAAAATATCGTTATGGAAGGTATGAGGGGATGGGGACCTTTTGCTCTTTGCTTTTTATTTAAAAAAGGTGAGCAAATTTCTCATTTTGAGACACTTGATTGCAAAGCAGACAAGAGCCAGAAATTTTCTTTTATGTAAAGGGCCTAAGGCTTAGAATAAATTTACACGAAGAATTGGGGTGAGTTTGATTCAAAGAAGAGTTTTTTTAACTTTTTCTGTTTTTTTCCTTTTTGTTGTTGTTTTTTATCACAACGCCTGTTCTGACTTCACTCCAGCCAAACCCACCCCTGCTGTGTCACAAAAGATTTTTTGTAAAAAGTTGGAAAGGCATCAAGCTCAGGTGAGTGCTTCTGCCAGTTTTCAGAGTCTTTTTTCTAAAAAAATGACAACACCTTTGTTTTCATTTCCGAGAGGGGTGAAGTTTCATTTTTTTTCCAAGAGTTCAGGGGGGCTTCATCAAAAGGTGGGATATGTTTTTCAGCAGGGAGAAAAAATAGATTTGCTGGTTAATGCGCAATGCTGGAAGTCAGCCTTAAACCATCCCTTCCTTCAAGGGGAAGAACTTGCTGGTTTGGAATTTGAAGGGACCACAAGGTTTATTAAAACATGGACCCTTTCAAAGTCTTTATCCACAGAGGAAATAGAGCAGGGGCTTCAGCAAGAGCCTTGTGTGATTGCTGCTAACGTTAATGCCAAAGCTCAGGCCACGCACCATCTTACACCTTATCCCGCCCTTTCAGAGAGGTTAAACGATTCTCTCGTCGGCAAACAAAAGCATTTAAACTTTATTCATGAGCACCTGGTTTACTCTTCCTTTTTTGAGGGAGATCAATCTGTAGTATCAGATACTCCCATTAAAGTGGCAGTGATTGATACGGGTGTGGATTATAATCATGAGGACTTAAAAAATCAGGTCGTGTACCAAATAAGAGATGTTCAAGGTAACCTGCTTCCTTTGGATTTAGTTCATAGCACTGTAGAGGGTTCTTCTTTCACATCCATTGATTCAGACCCTATGGACGATAATGGACACGGCACTCATGTGGCTGGTTTGTTGGCTGGTGAAGGGAATAATGATTATGGGATAGCTGGTGTGTTTTCAACGAAGGGTATAGAGGTTATTCCCATTAAAGCATTAAATGAGAAGGGTGAAGGCAGCGCCTCAGCCGTTACAGCAGCCATTTATCTAGCTGTGGAAGTTCTTGGGGTTCAGGTGATTAACTTGAGTTTGGGAATAAAAGTCAATGTGGGAGATAATTTAACCATTCTGGAAAATGAAATCAATAACGCGATTCAAAAAGGGGTTGTGGTGGTCGCTGCTTCGGGCAATGATGGGGAAGAGCTTGGGGTTGATGCAGAAGTATTTCCTGCTTCGTGGGCACCTAAGTATAAAGGCCTTATTTCGGTGGGGTCTGTGGATGTTATCGATTCAAACCGTAGCGAATTTTCCAATTGGAGTCCTCAGGTTGTAGAAATAGCGGCTCCTGGCAATTATGCTATTTTAGGAAATGCTTATAAAGGTCTTTTGTCGTCATTTTGGGGTGACGCTAGGGATCCCTTTAAAAGGAGATCTGGAACATCCATGGCCGCTCCTCTTGTCAGTGGAGCTGTGGCTCTTCTTATGGCAAAGGTGAAGGCCATTACGGGTAAGTACCCCGGTCCCGAAGAAGTGGAGCTATTGTTACTGTCAGGCTCTCGTCAGCAAAGCTCTTTAATGCCTTTTTTTCAAAAGGGACGAGTTTTGGACTTAGCTTATTTGCTTAGCACGCTTTCTTTAAAATACCCTCAAGCTGTTCCTCTTACGTTTTGTGATTAACTAGGGAACAGGAATAAAAGCGATTGAGGAAGAGAGTAAAAAGGCCGCCGAACCACTCGGTGGGGGTGCGATTCGGGACAAATGAAAATGGACGAGGGCAGAGAGCACCGACGAG
>RFKI01000157.1 GCA_003694355.1 Bdellovibrio sp. | reverse complement strand
CTCCTAGCTGGTCCGCTAGAAAATGCAATGCGATTTTTTTGGTTCCCATAGCCATAATATTGGGTGTTTTATCTATTGGCTTTATAAATGACATAAAAGCTTCTAAAGGTTCATTCATAAGGTCTAGAAAAAGTTTTTCCAAAGTCAGCTCAGCCCCATAATTGGAGAAATTGTACTCAATAATGCTTGGAGTAGAAAAGTAGTCTGCCACATTCTGTTTAACTTCCTCACTTTGCGAAATTAACCACATCACAAGGAAAAAAGCCATCATCGCTGTCATAAAGTCCGCAAAAGCCACTTTCCAAGATCCACCATGGGCTCCCGCAGCTTGAACATTGATTTTTTTAATAACAATTGTTGGCTCTTTATCTGCCATAGAAATCCTTATTTAACTAAGCCGCCTTCTTCGCGTCTTTTGTTGCCTGATCCATTTCCTCAAACGTTGGCCTTTCAGAAGGGTAAATACTTCTTCTTGCAAATTCCACACACACAAGAGGTGGAGCTCCTCTTTGAAGAGAAACCAAGGCTGCTTTGATAACCAATAGATAACGACCCGCCTCTTCAATGTCTGAAGCCATTTTTGTGGAAATGGGCCCAATAAAACCATAACAGAACAAAACCCCCATAAATGTTCCTACAAGGGCTGCGGCCACCATGCCACCAATGGTCTCCACCCCTGCCGTCAAGTATTCCATTGTGTGAACCACACCCAGAACCGCAGCAACAATTCCCAAACCCGGCAAAGAGTCAGCCACTTTTTCCACAGCATGAGCGGCCTTATGCTCCTCTTCATGAATCACTTTAATATCCTGATCCAATAGATCATCCACATCATATTGAGTTAAATCTGCAGATAATGTAATTTTCATAGTGTCACATAAAAAATCCACAGCATGATGATTTTTAAGGAAATTAGGATAGGCTTTAAAAATTTCACTGCTATGCGGTTCTTCTATATGCTTTTCTACCGCTTGGGGGCCATCTTTTCTAAAAATCTGAAAAAGTTGAAATAAAATCTGTAAAAGCTCCAAATAGTCTTTTTTCGTTGGGCCCTTTCCTACCAGGGCCTGAATAACCATTTTAAAAACCATCTTGATGGTGGTCATCGAGTTGGCAATGACAAACCCACCTAAGGCAGCACCACCAATAATTAAAACCTCAAAAGGCTGAACCAAAACAGGAAGGTGCCCTCCAGCGCCAAGGTACCCTCCAAATACACAAGCCAATACAATAATAATTCCGACAAATCCCATAAAACTCCCTCTGCCTTCTCTTCGGCAGTTTCCTAAAAAATTAAAACACTCTAGACCTTTGTCCTATCTCAAAACTTTCTGCGAGCTGTTTTACAGATCTTCTGGAACAAAAGCAGGCCTTCTCGAACCAAACTCTGAGAGGGTGATAAAAAATCACTCTCTTTACGCACGATTCAGCAAAAGATTTGAACGAACCAGAGTCATTGAAAAGTTTTGAATTTTTTTCAATATTCTTTTGTAAGAAGCAGATCTCTTCTTATGGGAGACAAAAGGTCCACTTATAATAAGTGGAAATAAAGTACAAAAAACAAAGACAAACTTTTAACCTCCACATTTGTTTGATATATAACGATTTCTCTTATTTTGGGGATAAACTTACAAAAAACAATTCCGGGGGATCTGGTGAATAAATTTATCCTTATACTATCGCTATTCTTATCCACAAGTGCCTGGAGTACCACAGATAGTTTTACAAGAATAAAAGATTTAATGAGCAAAGCGAAATCTGGAACAGTAGAAGAACGCCTTTCTGCTTTAGATGAATTAGCTAAATATCCTTATGAAGAAGTGGATCTTTTCTTAACCAACCAACTTATAAGAGAAATTAACCGAATCACCCACAAAGATGACCTGGACCTCCATCTCCTTTATAAGTTTCTGATACCTCTTATCCGATGGAATTCAAGTTCTTTTAAAAAGTCCATTAACCGAATCATCACCCAATTAGCAAAAAAAGAAAGACTGTTTTCCCAACAAATTGATGACAAAAAACTCTCCTATGCCTCCCTTATCATGGAATTAAAAACAGCTCAGGAGATTAATAAACAACCTGTTCAACTTCCCTCTATCTTTTCTCTTCCAGATGCTCCAAATAATTCTCAAGAAATAGAAGAAATTTCTTTAGAAGGTATTGAAGGAAAAATAACAAAAAACCCAGATCCTCACTCCTCTTTTCATAAATGGAGAAAACTCGACCTCTCAGAAGTGCAACCACAAATTAAAAAAGCTCTTAAAGAAAGAGTGATCTCTCAAAAGGAAGCCATTGAAAGCCTCACTCATGTTCTTGTGGAAGATGTTATTTTTGGACACCGTGAACACCCTATCATTAAGTTTTTCATGGGGTTGCCTGGAACAGGAAAAGATACCTTAGCCAAAGCTTTTGTAGATGCCCTTCATGGATATGATGGAGCATGGAAACGGCACATGAAGATTATCTCTCCTCTTAAATCTCCCAAGGAACTCTGGTCTTTATTGGGTTCTGGAACAGGCTATGTGGGCTCAGACAAACTCTCTGACCTTATTCATTTCATTGTGGATCACTCTGGAGGCAGATATTACATTGAAGAAAGTGTCAGTGTGTCTGGAAATGTAACAGAAAAGGTTTTAGAAAATCCTAACTGGGAGAACTCAAGAAACTCAAATGAGTTTTTCCCTAGCGAATCTGCTGTTCTTTTTGTTAATGAAGTCCATAACTGGGATAAAGAGGCTCTTGATGCCTTTTTTAAGATGTTTATTGAAAATGGTTTAGTTAAAATCAACTCTCCCAATGGAGGACTAGCTGAGCTATATACTAATATTAACATCATATTTGCATCCAACCATGGAATTAACCTTATCACTCCATTAAGACAAAATGGAGAACGGGTGGATCCTAACCCCAGCTATCCATCCATGATCAATAACTGGAAGAGAAACCACACCCGTTACAAACTCATTAAAAAAGAACTCAGTAAACAAATGTCTATTGAAATGGTTAACCGATTCGAAGACGAAGATCTTATTTTATTGGCTCCTTTTTCTTCCAAAGAGATCCAACAAATTGTTGAACAAAAATTACAACAACTCAAACAAAGATTTTTAAAATCAAAAACCTCATTTAAAAATATTAACCTCTCTTGGAGCCCTCAACTGGTTCAGTTTATCCAAGAATATAACTATTTTCCCAGTGAAAATGCCAGAGCTGTCAACGACAATGTGAAAGTCTTAGTAAAAAGGGTTCTTCTGGACGCCTTTGCGTCAGGAAAAATTCCTGAACCCAAATCCATGACAAACCTCTATCTAGATATCCAACAAAATGATAATGGAACAAGCAGCCTTCTTGTAAGTATATCTCCTGCCTCTGATCAACTTAAGGAGCCTAAAACAATCCCTCTTCTTATCCCGTCAACTCTTAAAAACCGTCCTCCCAAACCATTAACAGACAAAGAGCTCGATCATTTATTCTCTTTAGAGGCGTCTCTTAAAAAACATCTTTTTGGACTAGACTCGATTATAGAACGTCTTAGTCAACGTATCCTTGTAGCTGAAGAAGCCCAACATGATATTACAAAACCCCAACTTATGACTGAGCCAGCTATTTCTTTTGCGTTTTTTGGCCTTTCTTCCACAGGAAAAACATATCTCATGGAAAAGATGGCTGAAGAAATTTGTGACGACCCTAAAGCTTTCTACTCCATTACTCTTAATGCCACCACGTCCATTCCTGAGTTAGAAAGAATGCTCTTTGGTTATCACAAGACCGATGGGACTTTCGTTCCATCCGATTTCCTTCTTCTTCATGATGCCTTTGGAGGGCGTATTATTTTAGGGATTGATGAGGCCTCCAATGCCCCCAAAGAAACATCAACAGCCTTATATGATCTTCTTAGGAAACCAGTTATCCAAATTCCAGGACGAGAAGAACCCATTGTCATGAGTAAAACGATCATTGTTTTAAGTGGAAATGTGGGCGAGGAAATTTATCAGAATATCCCTAAAAATCTCCCCGACTCCATGAGACGATCCGCCATGTACGAAGCGTATCTTAAGTTTATAAAAAACAAAGCCCTTAAGCGTGCCCTTCTAGAAACCAAATTTACAGAGGCCATGATTAATCGTATTGGAGAACCTAATATCTTTTTCTTTCCTCCTTTAAATTACAAGTCTTCTATTGAGCTTATGCAAAGTAAAGTTTTAAAAGTGATTGAAGACTTAAAGCCAAAAGATCACAGAAGAGGTTGGTTTATTGGGTTTCAAAATCAGGAAGAGTTTCTAGAAATCATTAATGAATTTGAAAAAGCAGCTTTTATTGTCAGCGAACAAGGGGCTTCTATTGACCGCTTTGCTCGAAATGAGTTTGGAGATCAGTTGCGTTATCTTCTTTTAAAAAACAAGATACCAACGAAGAAAAAAATTATTCTCAGATTACCTCAAACAGAAGAAGAAAAATCTCTATTTAAAAACTTAAATAAATCCAGACACCAAGTTCCTCTTTTGGTTTTTATTGAAGAGCAAGAAACCCCCATCCCTTTCCTCATTACAGGTAAAGAAAAATACAAATTTCTACCTCAACTTAAAGAACAATTTATCCTAACAGCTTACCATGAAGCCGGCCATGCGGTTGCAAAACAAACCTTTTTCCACGACACAGAAAAACCACATTTGATTTCTTTAAAGCCAGGTGTCGAAATTATTGATGGTCAAACTGTTGTTTTCTCTGGAATAGCCAGTTCTGAAGAGAAAGTTCGCCCAATTGAAACGCGCTCTTCTTTATTAAGAGATATCGCTGTTTTACTCTCAGGATATATGGCTGAGTCTCTTGTTACTAAAGGACAACGACACACGATTGGCAAGTCCAATGACATAGAAAGAGCGACTTTATATGCATACAAGGGAGTTCTAAAGTTCGGACTATCTCAGGACTGGGGAGAAGTCACCCTTCCTCCAGACGCAGATCTTATGCAATTTGTAGCTTCTTTCTCTGAGGAAAAAAAGAAAAAATTAGAAAAAGAAGTCAGCAAAATTCTTAATTCAGCAAGGCAGCTTTCCAGAACCTCTCTTGCTGTTAACTTTAGTTTACTTACAAAATTAGCTGTTAACCTCGCTGAAAAAGCAGAGTTAAAAAAAGAAGATTTAGAAAAGCTTTATGGAGAAAGTGTTCTTTATGATGAATATAGTAAAGAATTTTCCTGGGTGAGAAAGTTTGACGAAATGCTAGTAAAACTCACATCAATAGCTGAGCCTCTTTCTCTTGATACAGAAGACATTCTTGACCTATTAAAAGAAGTTCAACTTATTTTTAAAGATGAAAAGGACCTTTCACAATTCACCAAGAAAAACAAAGTGGTTCGACTGCTTTTAAAGCAAATACAAGATCAAACAGAACTATCTTCTAGGGCAACCCGATTCATTGAAATATTTAATGAACTTTATCAAAGAAGGGTTGAACTGCAAAAT
>RFKI01000156.1 GCA_003694355.1 Bdellovibrio sp. | reverse complement strand
TTTTGAAACACCCTCTTTGAAAAATGCTTCTTTTTCTGTATCTCCTCCTTTTTTTTAATTAAAATAATCATATAGGGATGTGAGGGGAAAAAATGTCTTTTAAAAACACAAAGATATTTGTATTTGGCACTCTTTTTATTACATTTTCTTTAATTATAACCATTTTTCAAAACTGCTCGGATGTGGCTTTCGAAACCACCAGTGAGTTGTTAAAAGCAGGAGTGGGTTCTTTAAGACAAGTGACTCTTCAACCTCAGTTTAAAGAAAATCGTCCTGACATTGATGTGACAACCATTCTAGATAATTCCAATAGCATGAGTTTGATTCAGGATAGCGTGAAAAAGTCTTTAAGCGCCACCACTTCAGCTTTAAAAGGCTTTAATGGAAGTTTTCAACTTTATACCACCACCCAGGAACTAACCCCTGAAGACAAGAAAAACCATAAAAGTGATATTCACAAAAATATTCTCCTTGATTCCTTCTATAAAATCGCCAATGAAAATGGAGAACTTGTTCCTGCCTTAAATTTTTCATTAAGTGACCTTGCCTCCTATAAAAACGCTATGGATGCCAATGGCATGCCCCTTTATAATTCCTATGAAAAGGTCACTCAATATCTCAATCACTCTCCATTTCAAAACATCACCTTTCACCAAAATATGGACAACAACCAGTTTGCTCAATTTCAACAAAACGTATTTAATGAAATAAATAAAGTGGACACGAATGGCTCTTCCATGGAAATGGGCCTCTGCTCCCTTCTAAGAAATATTGAAGAACATAAATCTGATAAAGTTGGAAAATTTCAAACCTTTATTATTGCAACCAACGAAGATGACTCCTCCACCGAACAAAACTGTTTAAAAGAGTTCATACAAAGATACAGCCGCGTGCCAAACTCCCCTTCTCAATATGGACAAACACCTTGTACAGATGAAGACCCTGATTGTCATTTCACCTATACTGTTAAATTCCGTCCCGCCATCAAAGAAACCAAGAAGTATCGTTACTCTTATGTAGCTCAAGAGCGACTATCTTTTTCTCCCAGTTCCACCATTAAAAAGTCCTATAAAAGAAGAGAGTACCTTAATTATCAACTTAAAAATGATAAAGTAAGGACCATAAAAACATCTCTAAGCTATAAAAAAGCCCGAAGAATTGTCCAGCACCGGATCAAAGAGAACATCTGGACTATGCAATTTAAAAGAAAAGTCGTTGTTGGATATGATGATGGACTTCCTATTACCCAAGTTCAAACTCAAACCATTACCTATAAACAAAAAACCCCTGGCATGTGTCCTTCTAACTCAACCTCTTTTCAAACCTGTTCAGGATCTGCTCTAAATGATTTTAATACAATCATTGCCAAACAATATCCCGACAAGATAAACGGAACCTGCCAGGTTAAGTGCACAGAATCTCTTTCTGGTTGGAAAAGGGACTGGATTGATAATGAGCTGATTGTTGTTAAAGAACCCGTTACATTCCCTTCAGAAGTCGCCACGATTGATGCTTGTCGTTCTTGGGTGGCCCAAAAAAGAGGCTATACAGGTAAACTTTCAGATTTGATTCCATACTGTTCAACCACTTATACAAACAATAACAATATCAACAACTACCTGGGGAGAACACAAAACATTTCGGTTAGTAACCTGAACAGACGCAGTGACTTTGGGTCTTGTCCGGCAAGCCGCTACACCTGCAATGCCACAGAAAAAAATGCGGCCATTGCTTTAGCGAAGCTCAGTCAAATTCCAACAGAAGCTATTTCCTGTGAAAACTCCTGTTCAGAAAGTTCTCTTTATAAAAAAGGAGACCAAAAACTCGCACAAAGAGTGCCTGCAGGAGGACTTTGCAATGGTTTATCTTATGGTGACCCCACTCAAAACGTTACAGATTCTTGTACAAACTCAGAACTTCAAGCTGTCAAAACAAAATTGGAAAGTTCTCTAGCTGCGATGGGGATCCATACATCTTTAAGTTTAAACGACATCAGTTGCACTTATACCTGTGAACATGTAACAACCACTTTTAGACCGCAAAAAACATCACTCCCCGTAGATAAGATACCTTCTGGGGAACTGTGCCCCGGGAAAAGAGCTGGAGACCCTTCAGAAGATGTTAAACTTCCTTGTTCTCAGGAAGAAACTTCCCTGGCACTAAACAGCCTTCAAAAAGAGCTTGATGCTGCTGGAATTCCCATAACCCTCACCACTTCAGATATTTCCTGTAACTACCTCTGCAAACACAGAAACTCTTCAGAAAAAGTGCTTAGCACAAAATACATAGACCCTTGGCAAGGTGGGCTGACTAACACGTCCATTTCTTGTAACTCTCCAGAATTTTCTGACATTCAAAATGTTCATAGCTGTAAACTGGTTTACACTCAAGCCGCCAGAAAGGACAATTTTATTTTTGAATCCACCAATGGCAAAATCTGTGAAGGCAACTACACCGCTGACTCCATCCGCGCTCACGCAGAAGCCTCTAACCTTCCTGACTATGGAACAGATGAACCCATTGAAAGTTGCACTCGCTCCAATGGACATAAAGAAGTTATCACTTATTCCTGGAAACCCACAGATCAAAGTAAAATCAGCCTCATAGCTCCAGATGGCATTGTGGCCACCATTGCCAGAAAAGCAAAAGAAGTCTATGGAGATAAATTTTACATCTTGGCTTTTATCAATGATCCAGAAAAAGAGGCCCAAGATTGCCAGGGAGCTAATCTGGAAGACTACTATGGCCCTTCTAATGACCTGAATTATGAGGGCAAAACCTTCAAGGCTCTTGAAAAAGTGCTGGGCCCTCAACACATGAAAACGCTCCCAGCTTGTATCCCTACTTATAAAAAAGATCGCCTCTTTGCAGATCAACCCACTTATGAAACTTCCATGAACTTTGTTTTTGATCTGATCACAAAAGCAGCCCAAAGAACTTACAAAGTGGATCTTGATGAAAATAAAGGCGAATGGGTCTATAGAGTCCGAGCCACAGAAAATAATGGCTCAATGAAGGTAATAGAAAAGAGATTCTATAAGTGGGAAAAAGGACTCCTGTCTTTTGACTCCAGCCTTGATTTATCGAGAGTGAAGACAATTTATGTAGATATAGCGACACCCCTCTAAGATCATTACCAGCGAGAAAAGCTACTGTTTCTTAGACTATAAAGCGAAAATACATTCACACTCACTATTGTTAAAACGGCAATTCCTAAAGCTAAAGGAATAGATACATCCGTTGTTCCTAAAATCCCATATCGAACCCCATTAATAAAATACAAAACGGGATTGAAATGCGAAAGGTGCTCCCAAAAAGGATGTAATGTCTTAATGGAAAAGAACACTCCACCTAGATAAATCAACGGCACTAAAATAAAGTTCCCAAAGGCTCCCAACTGATCAACACTCTTAACTCTTATAGCCACACTAAGTCCTATCATGGCAAAAGACAACCCACCTATAATTAAAAACAAAATCAAAAGGAAGGGATGAGCCACTCCTAAAAATTGATGATGCATCCCCCAGTAAAATAGTTGTCCAATGCAAAAAGTCACTGTCCCCACAATGAGCCCCCTAAACAACCCTCCTAAAGCCAAAGCCCATATAATTTGCTGATACGTTAAAGGGGACACCTTATAATCTTCCAGATCCCCACTAAACTTGGAACTGATAATAGAGCTGGAAGCATTTTGAAAAGCATTGTTCAAAACTCCCATCATCACCAACCCTGGCACCAAAAAACCCAAGTAAGAGATATCTGCCATCTTTATCTGACGTCCCAGGCTCACTCCAAAAACAAGCAAGTAAAGGCTTGAGCCGACAATAGGAGCCAGCACCGTTTGCACAATCACCTTATAAAAGCGCATGACCTCTCGAACCAAAAGACTCCAAAAAGGGATTTGTTTTTCTAACACGACAGCTCCTCTCCTATCACTCTTCGGAAAGCCTGCTCCAAACTGCCTTCTTTCGTTTGTAAATCCACCACATCATCCAAACTGATTTGAAGACTCTTTAATATTTCCCCCACTGTTTGATGAGAAGGAATTCGGAAAATTAAACGATTGCCTTCTTGAGAAATTAAAAGAGGGTGCGTAATAGCTGACTTGGGCTCTTTTGTGCAAATATGGATTTCTCTTTGAGTGAACTTTTCAATAAGTTCTTGTGTGGGCCCTAAAGCCAACAGTTTTCCCTTATGAATAATTCCCACTCGCTGACAAAGAGCTTCCGCTTCCTCAAGATAATGAGTGGTTAATAAAATGGTAATGCCCTCTTTTTGTAGCTCTCGAATAAGTTCCCACAACTGATCTCGCAGTTCCACATCCACACCAGCTGTGGGCTCATCCAATAGAATCAACTTTGGATTGTGAGATAAGGCCTTTGCAATAAGGAGCCGCCTTTTCATACCACCACTTAACTGCCTTACTTTTTTATGACGATGAGGCCATAGGCTCAGCTTCTTTAGCAACTCCTCTATGCGCTTCTGGTTATTCCAGTAACCAAAATATCCTGAATAAAATCGCATGATTTCTTCCACATTAAAAAAACCATGATGAACAATCTCCTGGGGCACAAAGCCAACACACTTTTTCGCTTCTGAAGGTTGTCGAGTCACATCGAAACCATAAACCAGTACCTGCCCGGAAGTCGGCTTCTCTAAAGTGACAATCGTGGAAATCAAAGAGGTCTTCCCAGCTCCATTAGGGCCCAGCAATCCAAAAACCTCTCCAGGCTCCAGATGGAAACTCACATCCTGGACGGCCTTAACCTTCCCATAGTCTTTCACCAAATGACGAATTTCTAGTGGCTTATCCTGAATGGTTCTTCTCCTTTTTATTTAGAGAAAAACCAAAGAATATTCGATTTTTATGAGCAAGTCACTGTCTCTTCCCAATCCTTTATGGACTTATAAACAACAAAAGGATCCAAAGACACATAAATATCTATTTGCCGCTTCAGTTTCTCGCTCACGCCAACGAGGGCAAGGCTACCACCATTTTCTTTGGCCTCTTTGGCCATTTGGTGGAGAAAACGAATGGCTTTCAAGCTAAGAAATTGAACCTTTGATAAATCAATCGCTATGACCTTATTTCTTTTGGGAGAAACTTTCGATCGGATTTGGCGAGTGGTTTCATCATAATTGAAGGAATCCACCCGATCCATTAACGATAGCAAAACTCCATTTTCTTTTTTACAGACTTCAATGTCCATATAAATATCATTGGTTTCTTGCAGAAGATTGTCAATAAAATTGGACTTTTAAAAGGCCTTCCGCTATATAGCCTAAAAGGAGTTTTTCCCTATGTCATCTTCCAATCGCTTTCAAATTTTCAGCGGGAATACCAATCCCCTTTTTGCTCAAAAAGTAGCGGAATTTGCTCAGGTTCCCCTCGGGCGTTGTAAATTTGGCCGCTTTTCCGATGGCGAAGTTCAAGTGGAAATCCATGAAAGTGTAAGAGGTAGCCATGTTTTTGTCATTCAAAGCACCTGCCCCCCTGTTAATGAAAGCTACATGGAACTTTTTATTATATTAGACGCAATGCGTAGAGCTTCAGCTAAAGAAATCACCGCTGTTTTGCCCTATTATGGCTATGCTCGACAGGACCGCAAAGTCGCTCCAAGAGCCCCTATTTCTGCCAAATGTGTTGCCAACCTTTGTAAAACCTCTGGAGCTAACCGCCTTCTTGCCATTGACCTCCATTCCTCACAAATCCAGGGTTTTTTTGACGGTCCCGTAGACCACCTGTTCTCTATTCCCAGCTTTGCCAGTTCCTGGAAAGATGCCTACGGAGAAGGTGACGAGTTTGTGTGTGTAAGCCCTGATGCAGGAGGAGTTGAAAGAGCCCGGGCTTTTGCCAAACGCATCCACTGTTCTATTGCCATCATTGACAAACGCCGAATGGGCCCTAATGAGGCCAAAGCCTTTCACTTGATAGGAGATGTGAAGGGGAAAACGGCTATTATTTTAGATGATATGATAGATACAGCAGGAACTATGGTTCAGGCAGTTGACAGCCTGCTAAAAAATGGGGCAAAAAGAGTATTCGCCATTGCAACACACCCTGTTCTCTCGGGACCAGCGATTAAGCGCCTTACAGAAAGTCCCATAGAGGAAGTGTGGGTAACTGACACCATCCCCTTGAGCTCAGAGGCTTTAAAAAGCCAAAAGTTTAAGGTTATTAGCATGGCTCCAGTGGTTGCAGAGGCAATTAAGCGCATTGTAACATACGACTCTGTGAGCGCATTGTTTGACTTTTAAAAAGGAAAGGATAAGTCATGACAAAATCTGAAAATATAGAACTGACAGCAGAACCCCGAAAAACAGGTAGGCATCACTCACGAGCTCTTCGTCGGCAAATGAAAATTCCTGCCATTCTTTATGGTCCTAAAGTGGAAAACACACCTCTCACGCTGCTTGAAAAAGAAGCTGTTAAATATTCTCATCATCAGTATGAAAATACCATCTTTGTTATTAAGTCCAGCGACCCTAAATTGAACGGCCTAAAGGTTTTAAAGAAGTCCATAGAAACACACCCTCTGACTCATCGTCCTCTTCACATGGACCTTTATGCCATTGATGTAAAACAAACCGTACGCGTCCATGTGGAGATCAAATACGTTGGTAAATCGGCAGGAGAAAGGGAGGGCGGTGTTTTCAATGCTCTTCGAAGAGATGTGGAAATTGAATGCCTGCCTACAGAAATTCCAGACTCTTTCGAAATCTCCATAGAAAACCTTGCTCTCAACCAAACCCTTCATGTTTCTGACTTAAAAATTCCAGAAAACATCAAACTCATTACGTCTCCTGAGGAAGCTCTTTGCACTGTTGCCGAAGTTCAAGAAGAAGCTCCAACGGAAACCGCTGAAGGAGCGACGCCAACAGCAGAAGGCAGCCCCGCTGAAAGCTCTGGTTCTGACCAAGATAAAAAATAAGGCCCCATCATGTTCCTTATTGTTGGGCTTGGCAATCCTGGCCCCCAATATGCCTTTCACCGACACAATATTGGTTTTATGGTCATAGATGCCTTGGCTCAGGCTCTTCAGGCTTCTTCTTTTGGGAGTGAAAAGAAGGCTCTTGTGAGCAAAGTCCTTTTTCAAGGGCATAAAATTCTTCTGGTCAAACCACAAACTTTTATGAATCTCTCGGGAGAATCTGTCCAGGCTCTTGTACATTACTATAAAATCAAATTGGATCACCTACTTGTGGTCCACGATGATTTAGACCTGCCCTTTGGACAAATAAAATTTCTAAAAAACCGGGGACCTGGTGGACAAAATGGAGTTAAAAGCATTCACTCTCAACTGGGAACCAAAGACTACTACCGATTGAAAATGGGAATTGGACGCCCTCAAAAAGGTGATGTTGCTAGCTATGTACTACAAAATTTCTCTAAAGAAGAACAAAAGCTTCTCCCCTCTTTTCTGGAACTAGGAATTGAAGCTATACTTTGCTTTATTAAAGAAGGCGCTTCAAAAGCCTTTTCTTTATATAATGGACAATCCATTTTAAAAGAGACACAATCAAACAGTTAAAACGCTCGAAGGAGTTTACTTTATGGGGCTAAAATGCGGCATTGTAGGTCTTCCTAATGTGGGGAAAAGCACATTATTTAACGCTCTAACAGCAGCCAAAGCTGAGTCAGCCAACTACCCATTCTGTACAATAGAGCCCAACGTAGGGGTTGTGACCGTTCCTGATCCCCGACAGGAGAAAATTGCTCAATACATCAAGCCGCAAAAAATTGTCCCCACTACTATAGAGTTTGTAGATATTGCAGGACTCGTTAAAGGAGCCTCTCAGGGGGAAGGACTGGGAAATCAATTTTTATCAAATATCCGGGAAACTGACGCCATTGTCCAAGTGGTTCGCTGTTTTGAAGACCCCAATGTGGTCCATGTTGCTGGCAAAGTGGATCCTTTAAGTGATATCTTAACCATCAACACAGAACTCTTGCTGGCTGATCTTGAAACAGTTACCAAACGATATACAAAAATAGAAAAAGTTGCCAGAACCTCTAATGACAAAAAGTTGAAAGAAGAAAAGGTCTTTTTAGAAAAACTTCTCCAGGCCTTGAATCAGGAAAAGCCAGCCTCTTCCGTTGAACTGGAAGAACACGAAATCCCTTTATTTAAAGGGCTCCACTTACTCACTGCCAAACCCATGCTTTATGTTTGCAATGTGAGTGAGGCAGAATACTCTCATGGAAAGCCTGGGCCTTACACTCAGAAGGTTTTTGATTATGCTCAAAAACAAGGTCAACAAAGCTTAAGCATTTGCTCGGCTTTAGAGGCTGAAATTGCTCAACTTCCTCCCGAAGAGCAAAAAGAATTCTACTCAGATGAGCCAGGGCTTCACCGCCTGATTCGCACCTCCTATGCGCTTTTGAACTTAATCACCTTTTTTACGGCTGGAGAAAAGGAAGTTCGGGCATGGACCATCAAAAAGGGCACTAAAGCGCCTCAAGCTGCTGGAGTCATTCACTCTGACTTCGAAAGGGGCTTTATCCGCGCTGAGGTTTATCATTGCGAAGACCTTTTTCAACTCAAAAGTGAAGCCGCCATAAAAGAGGCTGGGAAATACCGCTCAGAAGGAAAAGATTATATTGTCCAGGATGGAGACATTATGCTCTTTCGCTTTAATGTCTAAACACTTCCTTTCATCTTGGGATCCAAGGCATCCCGAAGCCCATCTCCCAAAAATTGAAAAGCCAGCATGGCTATAAATAAGGCAACACCTGGTGAAATGATCACATGAGGATAAGAACGAATGGACTTAGCTCCTTCACTAGCCAGAACGCCCCAACTGCTAAAAGGTGGCTGTAAACCCAAACCAATAAAGCTTAAAAAGCTTTCAAATAAAATATTTGAAGGAATTTGAAAGGATAATAGAACAATAATAGGCCCTAAAATATTTGGCAGAACATGCTTAATAACCGTCCAAAACTGCGAAGCTCCCAAAGCACGAGCTGCTTCCACAAAGGTCATTTCTTTAACTTGTAAAACTTGTCCTCGCACCACACGAGCCAAAGACACCCACCCCACAAGACTTAATGCCAAGAGAATACTGGTCAGAGCCCTGAGCTCTGGATTTTCAAAAAGCTGAACAGAATCAAAAATCACTTTCACCAGAATCATAAGAACTAATGTGGGAATAGAAGTGATGATATCCAAAGCACGCATCAAAAGAGCGTCCACGCGGCCTCCAAACCATCCAGAAATCACCCCATAGATTGTTCCCAGAATCAAAGAAATAAACGCCGTTAAAATCCCCACGGCCATAGACATCCGAGCCCCATAAATCACCCTCGACAACAAATCCCTTCCCAAACTATCCGTACCCAACCAAAATCGAGCAGAAGGCGGCTGCAAGATGGCATCCATATGTTGTTCATCAAAAGGATACGGACTAATCTGTCGGGCAAATAAAGCTATAAAACAAAGAACAATAATGATCCCCAAGGACACCATCGAGGCCTTGTTCTTTTTCAGTCGATTAAAAGCATCTATCCATAAACTCTTTGAAGATGACCTCATGAAAGCTTTATCCTTGGATCAAAGTACACATAAAGCAAATCAACAATTAAATTGGCTAAAACTAACAAAAAGGAAAACACTAAAGTAACTCCTAAAATTAAGGGATAATCCCTATTGGTCACACTTTCTACAAAATGTTTCCCAATACCAGGGATGTTAAAAATGAGCTCTATGACAAAAGACCCAGAAAGAATAGCTGCAGCCAACGGTCCTGAAAAAGTCAAGACTGGTATCAAAGAGTTCTTAAGCACATGTTTATAAAGAACAACTTTTTCAGCCAACCCCTTGGAACGCGCGGTTCGAATATAATCAGATCGAATCACATCCAACACATTTGCTCGAGTTAACCTTGCAATCACCGCCACAGGCCTTAACCCCAAAGTTAGAACGGGTAAAATATAATATTCAGGTCCGTCCCAAAAAGCAGCAGGCAACCAGTTTAACCAAAAACAAAAAATAATAATCAAAATAGGGCCAACAAGAAAGCTCGGCAAAGCTGTCCCACTATTGGCCAAAAACATGGCAAAATAATCAAAACGTGAATTATGCTTTGAAGCTGCAAAAACCCCCAGTGGAATGCCCAAAAGAAAAGCCAAAATCAGGGAATAAAAACCCAGTTGAAAAGAAACAGGCAATGCCTCCATAATAATGTCAGTCACACCACGACCAATATATTTGTAAGACTCCCCCAAGTACCCTCTGGACAGTCCCTTTAAATAATCAAAGTATTGCACATAAAGAGGAGCGTTGAGGTTGTATTTGGCTTCTATATTGGCTAAAACTTCTGGCGGCAAAGCCTTATCTCTATCAAATGGCCCTCCTGGCATAATTCGCAATAAAAGAAAAGTGAGAGAGGCAATGATAAACAAAGTCAGAACGGCTTCCCCCAGCCTCTTGAAAACATAAAGGGTCAAATGACGAGATACCACATAAACTGTAAAGACCCCAAAAACCAAAAGAAAGTCAGCCCATAAAAGAGCATCTGGTATCTCATACCCCATAAAACTGAGAGCCACGGTAAACATTAAAAGAGAGAAGATAAAAAGAGGAATTTTTGCAAAAAGTCTTTCCTTAAGGTCCTGCTCCCAAACTTCTTCATCAATGGAAGGCGTTTTTGACATGGCAGGAACCCCTTGCTGACTCATTACTGAAGCCTCATTTCTTTATATTTTTTAATTCCCATGGCATTGGAAGCATATCCAAGCACTCTCTTTGAAACCAACTGAGTAGATACATAGGAGTATATGGGAATAACAGGCACCTCTTTTTCCACTAAAATTTCCTGAGCTTTCCCATAAAGACGCAACCGTTCTTTTTTATCTGTTACAGTTGCGGCTTTTAAAATTAAGCGGTCAAACTCTTTATTGGACCAATTCGTGTGATTGTTTGCAGAATAAGAGGTCATTAAATTCAAAAAGTTATCGGGGTCCGGAAAATCAGCAATCCATCCCATGCGAAAAATATGAGGTGTATTATTTGACTTTAGAGCACTCAAATAAACTTTCCACTCTGCATTGCCCAGCTCCACATTAATTCCCAAATTACGCTTTAATTGAGCCTGAATATTTTCGGCCACCCGCTGATGATCCTCATTGGTGTTAAATAAAAGCTTAAGAGTGGGGAAACGACTGCGATCTTTATACCCTGCTTTATCTAAAAGTTCCCGAGCTTTCTTCACATTAAACTTCAAGCCTTTGTCAGGCATATAACCAAACATACCCTTTGGCACCCAGCTCGTCATGGGAACTTGTCCCCCGCCCAACATATCTGTGATTTCCTTGCGATCAATAGCCATACTCAAAGCTTTTCGCACCAACACATTATCTGTAGGCTTCTTTTTCACATTTAAACCAAAATAATAAATGCCTAAAAGAGGAACCGTCCTGTATTCTGGGCGCTTCCGTAGGTGCTTTAACTCCACCGATGGCAGGGAATCTAAGATATCAATTTTGTGAGTATCAAACAAATTCAAAGCGGCCTGAGCATCTTTTACAATATGAAGTACGACGTTTTTTATAGGAGGCTCCCCCCCATAAAAATCTTTGTTGGCCTTAAGAACAATGGCCTTGTCATGATCCCACTTCACTAACCGATAAGCTCCTAAGGTTTGAATATTCCTTGGATTGGTCCACTGATCGCCAAATTTTTTCACCACATCTTTTCTGATAGGATAAGTGCTATGATGGGCCAACAAATAAGGAAAGTAACTTTGAGGAGCCTCCAAATCTACAACCAGTTCCCCCTGAGAATTCACATGCACTCCCACTTGAGAGAAGTCTTTAATTTTACCTGAGTTATAGGCTTTTGCATTTTTCACTCCAAAAAGAAAATAAGCATACTCTGAAGCCGTTGCTGGATTTAATAACCTTTCCCACCCATCAACCACCTGTTGTGCGGTGAAGGATTTTCCATCTGTCCACTTCACCCCTTCTCGCAAAGTAAAAATCCACCGCTGAGCCTTGTTCTCGGCCCTCCACTTAACAGCCAAAGCTGGCTTAAGGCTTAATTCAGGATCACTTAAGTTGTACTCCACAAGCCCTTCCATCATGTTCATGATCACTTCCGCCGAAGTTGTGTCTGATGACTTGTGCCAATCCAAGCTGGGAGGTTCAGCTCCCAATCTGGAAAACAAAGTGTTTTTAGGGTCAAAATCATAAGATTTCTTTTTCTTTGTACACCCAGAAAAAAAGAATGCTGCTGATAAAAAAATAATGGCCCAAAAGCGGCTGTTTAATGGCATAGCCCCTCCCAATCTTGTTAACTGAAATGTGCGAGGATGTATCTAAAAAGTCAAGAAACTTTAAGGAGATGACAACACACTGGAAATGAGTTGCGATGCGTTGTTACCAGCTCTCCCTGTAAACTAATGCACTGGGAAAATCAACCTCAATAGCTTGCACCAAACGCTCAAGAGGATAAGAATTCGACAAAGTATAAAGCTCATTATAAACCGCAAAGTTTCGCGTAACTTTTTTCACATAATTGCGTGTTTCCAAAAAAGGAATGTGCTCAATAAACTCATCCATTTCCAAGTATCCAAAGCGATGAAGCCAGTTGTTTACACGATGCGGCCCTCCATTATAGGCAGCGGCAACCAAAGGAATCTGTCCCTTAAATTGCTGAAGAAGTCTTTTTAAATACCTAGTCCCTAACTTTATATTCACTTCTGGGTCTTTTAAAGAGCCTTCCTGAAGCGGCTTCCCAAGGAGCTCACTGAGCTTTCTCGCTGTTTGAGGCATAATCTGCATTAAACCAACAGCTCCCACTGGAGAGACCACATCTTCCTTAAAAAAAGATTCAGCTCGTATAATGGACCAAACAAATAAAGGAGAAACTCCAAATTTTTGAGCATACTTCTTGACCCATTTTCTATAAGCCTGAGGATAGGCCTTCTCCCACAAGAAACGAGACTTCTTCACTCCCCACTTCTTTCTCTCATCTCTAAAAGAAATGGTTGCCACATAAGCGGCTCTCTTATGAGCTCCTATTTTTTCATAATCTTCCATAATCTTATACAAGTATTGAGGGTTTTGAGTACGCCTTTCCACTTCAAAGAGCTCAGTGGTGGCCCAATTATAATCTCCTATCTGAATAAGGTCTTCTGCTCTTTGCAAATAGCTTCGCAAATGAGGACTATAAAAAACAACTCTTTCTTGCAAACCCTCTTCCGGAGGAACCTCTTCTTCTAGGTCACTTTCGTTTTCATCAAATTGTCCTTTATAGAGATCCCTTAACCACTTATCCTCGTCTGAATCTTCAAAGGAACTGTCTAAAATCTCTGCAGGCAAAAGAGACTGAATTTCCCTTAAGACATCCTTGTGTTCAAAGGCCTCTGAAAGACGATAATCTTTGAGTGAGGAAGACGGCATATTTTTAAGTCTGTAAAAAGCCAGAACGGAATAATAAGGAATCAATTTGTTCTGTGCGAGCTTATAAAAAATAGCCCTTGCCTTAGAAAATTTCTGTTGCCGCAATAGGCTCATTCCTAGCCAGTAAAGCACTTTATCTTCAGGCAAACCATACCATTTTTTTTCTTTGATCCCTTTATACAAACTAAGAAGCTGTTCTTCGGCTCCCAAAAAATCCCCTTTCAAGTATAAAATCCACGAAAGATACCAAAGAGCATCGCGCTTCATTGAACTTCTTCTGGGAAAACGCCTTAAAAACTCCTGAAAAAGACGATACCCTCCATCATAATCCTCGTATTGATAGTTTAAGAAAGCGGCCGAAAATAAAGCCCTTCGAGCCTCTTTTCTCTTTTTAGTCAACCGATAAACTTGTTTATAAGCGCCCACAGCAAGACGCATATCTCCCTTCCGCGCCGCAGCCTTTCCAAGTAACATCAAGTAATCCACGTTCTGCTTTTCTGTTGGATAGAGGCTCTCCAATTTTTGAAGTGCCTCTTCCAGAAAACCCTCATTGATCATGTGA
>RFKI01000155.1 GCA_003694355.1 Bdellovibrio sp. | reverse complement strand
TCCACAAGGTATCTGGAAGAAGGGATGCCGTCCCAAGAAGCTGCGATTCGCGGAGCTAAGGAAATATGGCTTCCTGTGTTTGCGTCAGTTATGACCACGGTGATTGCATTTGCCCCTTTGATGAGCATGAGTGGCATTATGGGGAAATTTGTGGTGTATCTGCCCTTGGGCGTTATTGTTGCTTTATTGATAAGTCTTTTTGAATGCTATTTTATTTTACCAAACCATGTTGCCGAGTGGATGCAAGGGCACAACCCTGCAGAAGCACCTAAAAATAAACTTCAGTCTTTTTTGAACTACACACAACATTTTTGGGACAAAAAAGTAACTCCTGTTTACGTAAAGACTTTAAAATGGTTACTTGAGCGTAAGTATATCTTCTTGTCTGTTGTTTTGGGATTTCTGGTGTTAACAGGTTTCCTAGCATCTCGAATGAGAGTGGTGTTATTTCCCAGTGGAATGATAGAGACGTTTATGATCAATATTCAAATGCCCACAGGAACAAGTCTTGATCAGACAAGAGAGGCAACGTTAAAGTTGGAAAAATATATAAAACAGTTTGATAAATCTCTTGTGAAAGACTTTGTAACCACCATTGGCAAACACGTGTCTGTGAATATGAATGATCCCAATATAAAAAGGGGCAGTGAGTACTCACAAATACGGGTGTATTTGACTCCTGTTACCGATCGAGATGTAACGGCAAAAGAGATTATTGAAAAGTTAAGAAAAGACATTGGACACCCTCCAGGAATTAAAAAGATTGTCTTTTCAAGACCTTCTGGAGGGCCCCCTGTGGGCCGTCCCATTAGCATTGCCGTTTTAGGTAAAGAGTATAAAGATATCTTGCCTGTGGTTCAGGTATTAAAAGATAAGGTTAAAAAAATTCCTGGAGTGAGCGATGTGGAAGATGATTATGTCTTGGGCAAGAAAGAGTTATTGGTTCACATTAAAAAGGCAGAGGCGGCAGCGTCTGGCTTAACAGTGGCATCTATTGGAACGGCTATTCGAGCGACTTTCGAGGGGGTTGTGGCAACAAGTATTAAAAGCCTGGATGAGGAAGAAGATATTCGTGTGACTTTGCCTTTAGAGGACCGTTCTTCCGAGGCGGCCTTAAAAAGCATCCAAATTACAAACAATCGAGGTTATCTGGTGCCTTTAACTCAGGTGGCTTCTTTTTCTGAGAATCAATCTTTGGCGGCATTTAATCATGAAGATAATAAAAGAAAAATAAGTATTTTTGGTGACCTTGATGATACAAAACTCAGCGCCATGGAAGTGGAGAAGAAACTAAAACCTTTGGTTAGAGAACTTTTGAAGAAGAATCCTGGCATAGACATTAAGTTTGGCGGTGAAAATGAAGACACCAAGGAGAGCATGAAGTCTTTAGGGCGGGCTTTTATTTTAGCTGTTTTTGGTATTTTTATGATTTTGATTCTTACATTTAAAAGCATCTATCAGCCGTTTCTTGTGTTGATTACGGTGCCTTTGGGGTTAACGGCAACGGTTTGGACATTTTTCTTGCATGGCTTGCCTTTTAGTTTTTTGGGTATGTTAGGGACGGTGGCTCTTGGGGGTGTGATTGTCAATAACGCCATTGTTTTTATGGATTATGTGAATGCCTTGCGAGCTCAAGGGGTTGAGCGACGGAAGAGCATTTTGAAGGCGGCTCGCGTTCGTATTCGTCCTATTTTCCTCACTTCCATCACAACAGTTTGCGGCATTTTGCCCACAGCTTATGGGTGGGGTGGCTTGGATGAGTTTGTGGTTCCCATTGCCTTGGCTTTGGGATGGGGTGTTTTTCTGGGTGCTATCATGACGGTTTTTGTATTTCCTCTGGCTTTGTCTATTGTGGATGACGTGGCTTTAAAAATTCGTAAAAAGAAAGCTTGAAAAAAGAGTGTTTTTAAAACGGTTCGACTTATCAATATTGTTTTATAAAGCCTTCTTAACTGGATTGTTTATAGACGACAGAGTTTTTTATAAACCTGAAAAGCTATTTTGGCAGAGGGAGGGGTCTGTTCATTGATTTCGGTCCCATTATACCCAAGAAGAATTTCTCTTAAATAAGAAGAACATTGAGTTTTCTCGAAGGGTTGAAAAATTTTAAGGTACTCAGAGAGGGCTGTGAGTAGGTATTTTTCTTTTTCAGTAAGTTTTATGGAGCCTTTGTCTGCTTGCTCCAGGTTTTGTTCTAAAAACCCTTGCAGCTTTTTTAGATTTTCATTGATTTGCTCTCTTGAGGATTTGGGATTTAACTGCATGATAAAAACTTTAATTTTGGTTTCAATGTTTGAAAAAGCTTCACTGGCTTTTAATGGAGAAAAAAAGAGTGTCAGAGTGAAAAAAAGCAGTACAGATTTATAAAACTTATTTTTTTTACTTATTTTTATTGCAAAAACTGTCATGAGTGTCTCCTACCCATTTAAAGAAGTCATTGGTTTGACAAGAAGCTGGTAATCTCTTTTTAAGGTCCACAGATGTGCGAAAAAGGTAACAAGCAACTTCCTCACGCCGTTTTGAGCCAGCATTGAGATTTTTATGCATATAATCTCTCATGGTTTTATATACTCTCCAAGGCGTGAGAGGTTTGTTTTTTATGGATTTGTCTTTGGAGAGTTCATTTTTTGTAAAAAACTGGGACTTGTTTTTGAACAGGCGTCGTAAAACTGACTTAACTGTAACAGCCCCTGCATTATAAGCCCATGTGGTGAGCATTTTTTCGATTTGAGGGAGATCTTTAGGGTTAAAGTTATTTTTGTATTCTTTTAGAAAAAGGTGCATTTGTTTTTGCAAATATTTTAGAAAAATGCCTGCATACATAAAGTTAAGAAGAGGGTTTTGAGGAATTTTAAAGCGAGCGCAATAGGGTCTTGGGGAAAGCCCTTCTTCTAAAACAGACTCAATGCCCCTACAAGCTTTTTTATGAGCATAAGCATTGAGGTCCAGTTCAGGGTCGTTCCAAGTGGGATTGCTTCTCATGGCATTGACTTGGTCAATGGCTGGGCGGGTAAGTTGTCCGGGGCCTGTTGCACCAGAAAAAGACGTGATATTGATATGAAAGTTGCCCTCATGGTGAAACAAGGGGAGCCAGTCTTTGGGTGAAGACATTCCCAGGCATTGCATGGCTTTTTGGTAACTGGCAGTTATAAATTGATGGTATTTGGGTGAAAGACATGGACGTCGGACATAGATAAAGTTTTTAGATGGGTTTCTTTTAAAGTCCGGATAGAGTGAGCAGTTTTGTCCACTGCCATTAAGGAGATGATTTTTTTGAGAGGCTGTTCCGCAATGTCCTCTTCGCACGCAAATGCGATATTTACTCAGCTTTTGATGTTTTTTCCTGTAAGTGCTCACTTTGGTCGCAGCACTCAGGCTTTTGAAAATGCATAAAGAAAGTTCGCCGGGGTCTGATGATGGTTGAAAAGACTGATCTAGAATTTTTGAGGTGGTGTAAAAAAAAGAGTCTTTGTTACAAGAAGGCTTAGGAGGCTTTATAGATAAAAAGTCTTCCAAATAATTATTTCGAGGCGAGCATTTTTCATAGTTGATTTGTGCATGAGATTCTTTAAAAAAAAGGGCAATGAGAAAAAAATAAAAAGCCGTTTTCATCTTTTTATGATAAGGGAGAAATATAAAAACCGTCCAGCGCTTTTCGCCATTATAGACGCCTTTCTTCAAAAGCGGTTTAAGGCTCTTCTGCGCAAATTGGAGGTCTTCTAACTTAAGTCCATGTTTAAGGGGTTTTGGTAAGAGAGTGAAGTTTTAAAGTCTCTTTTCCGATGGAAGATGTATGAAAATTGTTTCTCGTTTGAAATTTTATAAAAATCTTTTTAAGACATTTGTCGGTCTGAACCTTTTGTCGGTGGCGCTTCTTCTTTTCCTTTTTGGAATTTTTTTTCGCCACTCCCAGAAAGATCAGAGAGAAATATCCCAGTTTTTTAGTCAAATTCAAAAGATGGAATTACTTGAACAC